>NZ_KB906563.1:0-125431 GCF_000381505.1 Thioalkalivibrio sp. ALM2T | reverse complement strand
CGGCGTTCCATGGGCTGGTACCGGTCCATCAGGAGTCCGGGACCTCGATCCAGCGGCCCCCGCGACTGGCGAAGGCCGGCTCGGGCCGGCTGCGCAAGACGCTCTACATGGCGGCTGTGGTGGCCACCCGCTACAACCCGGACGTGCGGCACCAGTATCACCGCCTCCTGAGGCGGGGCAAGGCCAAGATGGCGGCGATCGGGGCGGCCATGCGCAAGCTCCTGCACATCGCCTTCGGCGTGCTCAAGTCGCAAACCCCGTATCAACCCCGTAATGACATGCCTTGCAACTCATAGATCAAGACGGTATCTACCCCTCTGTCAGGGGCCCGGGTCGGAGCCCAAGTGCCCCACCACCCTCGAACCCTCAGGACTTTCCTTCTTCCTGTGAAGCGCCCTTGATCTCGACCTTGTTCGTGCCTTCGTGTGCTTCGTGGTCAACAGGCTCTTTAGTGAACCGGCCTTTCAGGTGGTGGGATCCTGCGGAGCGGGCGGGGCGCAGGCGGAGATGGCCCCGTTCAGTTGCAGGGTGCCGGTCAGGTCGCGCACGTGGGTGTAGCCGTGGCGGTCCATGTAGTCGCTGATGCCGTGCAGGATCTTCGGCAGGCACAGTGCGTCGTAGAACAGGCCTGTGCCCACGCCCACGGTGCTGGCGCCGGCGATCAGGAATTCCAGCGCGTCGGTGGCATTCATCACGCCGCCCTGGCCGATGATCGGCACGTTGTGCGGAGCGGCCACCTGATAGACCTGCTGCACCTTCAGCAGCGCGATCGGCTTGATCGCCGGGCCGGACAGGCCGCCCTGGTTGTTGCCGATGACCGCGCGGCGGTTTTCCACGTCCACTGCCATCCCCATCAGGGTGTTGATCACTGCGAACGCGTCGGTGCCGGCCTCGATGCAGCGTCGGGCATTCTCGGCGATGTCCGTCTGGTTGGGCGAGAGCTTGGTGATCAGTGGCTTGGAGGTGACCTTGCGGCAGGCCTCGACCACCCGGGCGGACATGTCCGGGTCATTGCCGAAGGCGACGCCGCCCTCCTTTACGTTGGGGCAGGAGATGTTGATCTCGATGGCGTCGATGGGCGAGTCGTCGAAGCGCCGGGTGACCTCGATGTACTCCTCGATGGTGGAGCCCGAGACGTTGGCGAAGAAGCGCGTCTCGTCGAAGTCCAGCTGTGGCAGGGTGTGGTCCACCACGTGGTCGACCCCGGGGTTCTGCAGGCCGATCGCGTTCAGCATCCCGTCCGGCGTCTCGTAGACGCGGTGCGGTGCGTTGCCCAGCCGTGCCTGACCGGTCGTGCCCTTGAGGCAGATGGCGCCGGCATCGCGGTTGGAGAAGCCGGCCACGCGGGTGTATTCCTCGCCGAAGCCGACACAGCCGGACAGCAGCACCAGCGGCGTGTTCAAATGCAGGCCGCAGAATTCCAGGGCCAGCCGCGGATCGGTGCGCGAATCACTCATGCTTCACATCGTCCTCTATGAACCGGAGATCCCGCCGAACACGGGCAATATCATTCGTCTGGCGGCCAATACCGGGGCGGCGCTGCACCTGATCCACCCGCTCGGCTTCGAGCTGGACAGTGCGCGGGCGCGCCGCGCCGGGCTCGACTATCACGAGCTGGCCCGGGTGCAAGAGTATGACAGCCTCGACCAGTGGCGGGAATCGGTGCAGCCTGGCCGGGTCTTCGCCATGACCACGCGCGGGCAGGCTCGCTACGACGCCCCGACCTTCCGCGATGGCGATGCCTTGTTGTTCGGTCCGGAGACACGAGGCCTGCCGGCGTCGGTCCTGGATGCCCTGCCGTCGGAGTATCGCCTGCGCCTCCCGATGCGCGAGGGCAGTCGCAGCCTCAACCTCTCCAATTCCGTCGCGGTGGTGGTCTATGAGGCCTGGCGCCAGCTGGGGTTTCCCGGCGGCGCATGACGCCGAGTCAGCAGGTACGGCGTGCGGGATTGCACTACCCTCGGAAGAAAGCACCCGTGCCGTCCGTCTTTCGAGGACGATCGCGCCCGTACGTCTACCACGAGAGGTTTCCGATGTTTCCTGTGCTGCGCTCTTTCTGTCTGCTGGCCGCCACGGCCCTGATCTCGGCCCCGCTGGCGGCCGATGAACCCACCGGCTCCGACAACTGGTGGTGGGACGATGACTGGTGGGAGGACGGGGTGATGTACTCCGACCTGGAAAACCACGAGGTCGAGATCGAGCGCTTCGAGTACCAGCGCGACGACCTTGATATCCCCGCGATGGTGGCCCGCCCGGCCGACGGCGAGGCCTATCCGGCGATCCTCTGGGCGCATGGCCGGCGCGGGCTCGATGACCTCGCCGAGCTGCACGTGAAGCGTCTCGCGGCGCGCGGCTTCGTCGTGCTGGCACCGGACCTGTACACCGGCCGTTTCATGGAAAGCCACCCGCTGGATCATGACTACGAGCTGGAAGGCGATCTGAACAGCGGTCTGGACGTGCTGCTGGAACGCGACGACATCGTGGGTGACCGCGCCTGTCTGGTGTCCATCACCCGTGGCGGCTACAAGGCGCTCAAGGTCGCCGTCACCTTCGAGCGCCAGGTCGAGGATGTCGCCTGCTGGGCCGGCTATTACCCGCACCTGCAGGACCCGAACCTGGGCGAGCCGCACCAGGTGTATCGCTACGCCAACGAGGTCAACGAGCTCAAGATCCCGATGATGATCCTGATCGGCGACGAGGAGCAGTACCAGCGCCACCGCACCGCGCGCATGGCCGCCGATGGTCTCGAAAGCCGCGGGGGCGAAGTGCACTGGATTGAATACCCGGGCGTGGGCCGCGGTTTCGACTTCCGCAACGGCAACAATCGGACCTTCGCCGACGACCTCGCATCGCGCGATGCCATGATCCGCGTCTCCCGCTTCGTCAACCAGCACCTGCGCGACTGACCTCGCTGCCGTTCGCGAGCTGGGCACCAACGAAAAAGGCCCCGCCGGGGCGTAATCCGGCGGGGCCTGGTGTTGAGGGCACCCCGGCGGTCCTGGCCGCCGGGGTGCCCGTGCTGCAAGGTCAGAAGTCGTAGCGCATGCCGATCGAAATCCCGCTGGCCGTTTCTCCGTTAACGCCCGCCGCTGTGCTGTCCGCGGTCCGGGAGTCCGAGTAAGGCGTGCGGTTGATCGCGTCATCGTTACTGACACTGGCGATCGTGCCGTGGAAGCGCAGGTTGCTGTCCACGCGATACTCCAGGCCCAGTGCAACGAGGGTTGCGTCGCCCTGGTCGATATCGGAATCGTGCTGGAAGACATGACCCTTGAGGTAGAAGTCCGGCGCGACGCGAATCTGCGTGCCAATCCCGTAGGTATCGGACTTCACGCCGTCAAAGTTGTCGGCTGTCTGATACAGCGCGCCCACATTGATTGCGTTTGTGATCTTGTATCCGCTAGCCAGGCGCCAGCCATCGGAGCTATCGTCTGCGTTCGCGTTCTCGCGGGTCTCATAGGCGAGGGCACCCGTAAAGTCCCCCATGCCGAGGGACAGCGAGGTACTAAAGGCCTCGTTCGGACGCCCCGACTCGGTCGTCGATGTGGATGCGCCGCCGGTTTGTGGGCTGTAGTGGACATCCCAGGTCAAGCCGCCAAAGCTCGGGGTACGGTAATGCAAACCGTTCTCGAAGCGGTTGTCGGAAGCGAAGCCCGTGGCCTTGGTCAGGTTGCGCATGTCACCGAGCTGATCACCGAAGAAGTTCGCCGGCCCGCGAGCCCGTTTGAACGGGGTATCAAATTCGCCGACACGGAACATGCCCCACGAGTCGCCTTTCAGCCCCGCGAAGGTGTCGCGGGTGGCCAGCGTCAGGTCATCATCTGCGTCAAAGTCGATGCCTTGCTCGATCTGGAAAATCGCGACCAATTGATCCCGAAACTCGTGTTCGCCCTTGAAGCCCAGGCGGCTCGAGTTGCTGACGAGGCTGGGTTCGCTGTAGTCCGCACCGTTGTCGAGATAATCGACAGAGATGTTGGCACGCCCGTAGATCGTCCAGTCGGCGGTGGCGATGGCCGGCGCGAGCAGCCCGGCGGCGACCAGGCTGGTCAGAAGTTGCTTGCGGTTCATGGGGTTCTCCCTGTTTGGTTTGCGAAAACTGGCGGGACGCGGTGGTGTCCCGACAGGGCGCAAGCATGGGGAGCCAGCATGACGACCCGGTTAAGCGGCTATGAAAATCGCGTTAAATGACCACACTGTTGTAAAAAGGCGACTACGTCTGCGGGAACCCGTGGTCTGCCGTTGAGTCCTCTCAATGGTGGGGTGTGGACGCCGGATCGCCCCTTGGCGAGGTCGGCAGGAGGCAGGTTGGTGATGCGACGATCCGAGTGGCCGACCCACCGAGCGGTGCCAAGCGCATGTGCGGCTTTGCTGCTGAGCCCGGCGCTGGTGCACGCCGAAGACGAACCACGGGTACTGGACCCGGTGGAGATCACGGTTACCGCGCCGCGCCTGGCTACACCGCTTGCGGACCTGCCGGCCGCGGTTTCGCGGGTCGACGGGCGCCAGGCCACCGAGGGCCGTCAGGGGCTCCAGCTGGACGAAGCATTGAACCGGGTGCCGGGTCTGTTCGCTCAGAACCGCTACAACTTTGCCCAGGACGCCCGCATCTCCATACGCGGTTTCGGGTCGCGCGCGCCATTCGGCGTTCGCGGGCTGCGCATTCTGCAGGACGGGATTCCGGAGACCACTCCGGATGGTCAGTCGCAGGTGGACGCAATCGATCTGTTGAATCTGCGCGCCATCGAGGTCCTGCGTGGGCCCAGCGCCGCGCTGTACGGGAATGCCTCTGGTGGCGTGATCGCCGCGCGCACGCGCGATGGTCGTGACCCGCGCGGTTTCGGTGGTGGGGTTCTGCTGGGGAGCTACGGCTACCGGCGCGCCGAAGCGGTGGCGGAGCAGGACCACGGCACCCACCGCTATTCCCTGACCGCACATGATTTCGCAATCGACGGCTACCGCGAACAGTCCACCGCCGAGAAGCGCTATCTGCGCCTGCACACCGCCTCGGAACTGGAAGCCGGCACCCTCAACGTCCACCTGCGCTACCTGGATGCGCCACGCACCGACGATCCCGGCGGCCTGACCCGCGAGGAGATGCGCGAGGACCGGCGTGCCGCGGCCCCGCTGGCCACGGCGCTGGATAGTACCCAGTCCGCCGAACAGCTGACCACCGGCCTGCAATGGGAGCAGCCCCTGGCCGGGGGCGAGCTGCGCCTGGGCGGATTCTGGACCCAGCGCGATTATGCGCAGCAGCTACCGTTCCCAGGGGATTCCCGGGTGGCCTACGAGCGCGATTTCTTTGGAGTCAATGCCCAGTACGAGCGCGACGTTGGGGCGACCCGTGTGCTCACCGGCATCGACCTGGAAGAACAGCGCGATGACCGCACACGGCGCTGTTCTGCTGGCCGACTTTTCGATCGCGACGGCGGCGAGTGTTCCGCAGACCCGGTTGATCCCATGAGCGACCTGGCGCTTGACCAACGGGAGCGTGCCCGCTCGCGCGGTGTGTTCGTGCAGACCGATACCGCACTGGGGTCGGACTGGAACCTGGTGGCCGGCGCCCGTCACGACCGTATTCGTATGTCCATCGACGATCACTTCGTTGAGCGGTCTGACGACGGTGATGACGTCACGGACCGATCGGGCCGACGGACCTTTGACGAGACCAGCGGCATGGCCGGGCTGATCTGGCACTTCCGGCCCGAGTATCGCGCCTACGTGAATGTGGCGACCAACTTCGAGACCCCGACCTTCACCGAGTTTGCCAATCCGGAGGGCGGAGGCGGCTTCAACCCCGAGGTGGACCCACAACGGGCGCGCAGTATCGAGGTCGGTATTCGGCGCGAGAATCCGCAGCTCTCCTGGGAGGCTTCGGTCTACGCTACCCGGGTGCGCGACGAGCTGTCGCCGTACCAGCGTGAAGGTCAGGGTGACCGGACGTTCTATACCAACGCCGGGCGCACCGCCCGCGATGGCGTTGAGCTAAGCGCAGACTGGCGGGTGAACTCGCAATGGACCCTGGGCGCTGCTGTAAGCCTCAATCGTTTCCGTTTTCGCGAGTTCGAGGATGTCGACGGTGTTCGCCATGACGGCAACCGGATGCCGGGGCTGCCGCGCGAGCAATTGTTCGTCGAGGCCGACTGGCGCGACGGCCCCTGGTTCGTGACCGTGGACGCGCTGCATGTGGGGTCGCGTTACGCGGACAACGCGAATACGGAGAGGGTGGGGCCGCAGACGACGCTGAATCTGCGCGCCGGGCGATTTTGGCAGCAGGGCGATACTCGCGCCGAGGCCTTCGTCGCCGCCAACAACCTGCTGGATGCGGACAATGTCGACAACATCCGTATCAACGATGGTAACCGCCGATACTACGAACCGGCTCCGGACCTGACCCTGATGGCCGGGATGCGCCTGTATTTCGGGCGGTGAGCGAGGGCGCTCACGGCACCCTACGGGCGGCGAGTCGGCCAACACCCCCGTAGGATGCGCTGAGCGCAGCGAACCGCATCAAACCGAGCGCCCGGTCAATCGCGGCGATCGGGACCACGATGATCGTCGGAGCCCTGCCACGGCGGGGGCTCGATCTCGTCCAGGCGCCCCTGCTCGATCTTGCGCAGGGTCTCCGGGTCGGTCTCGTCGTCGTCCTCCCAGGAGGATCGGCGCGCCGGGGCTAACGGGTCACGCCGGTACAGGAACCCGCCGCAGACCGCGCCCACCACCGCGCCGAACAGGTGTGCCTCGAACGACACCTTGGGCCCGCTGGGGAACACGCCCCACAGCATGCTGCCGTAAAGAAACAGGATGATGATGGCGAGCGCGATGGACAGCGCATCGCGGCGCCGAATCCCGATCACGACCGCGAAGAACATCAGACCGTGGGTAAGGCCGGACGCCCCGATGTGCAGTCCCTCGCGGGCAAACAGCCAGACGCCCAGCCCGCCCATCAGCCAGATCAGCGGCACCGCCGTGCGCGTGGCCTGGGGAAAGCCGTAGAGGGTCAGCATGCCTAGCACCCAGAGGGTCGGGACATTGGCCAGTAGGTGACCCCAGGAGCCGTGGATCAGCGGCGAGGTGATGATGCCCAGCACCCCGACCGCGTCGCGCGGGAGGATGCCCAGGCGTGACCAGTCACCGCCGATCAGCTCCTGCAGCGCATGGATCACGATCAGGATGCCGGCCCCGAGCATGGGCCACATCAGGGCGCGCCGAATGCGCTCGCGTTCGGCCCTGGGATCGGTCGGGGGTGCCGGCCGGCGCAGATTCATCATGTGCCTAGCCTGCCACGCTCGGGCACGAGGTCCAATTTCTCCAGTCCCCGGGCGCCGGTACCAGCACCGTCATTGCGAGGAGGCGAAGCCGACGCGGCAACCTCCGAAAGCTGGCACCTAATTGGGAGCCGGTGGTTCTGGATGGAGATTACTCGTTCCGCTCGCCCTTCGGGCCGGCCTGCGGCCGTTCAACGCAGCTTCGCTGCTTTTGTGCCGCGGCCCCTGCGGGGCCTCGCAATGACAGTGCGAGTAAGTAGTCGCGCGGGGGTCAGTGCCCGCCCGGCCCCAGGTCGGCGCCCTTGTCGTGCAGGGCGAGCTTGTCGTGGAGTTCGCCGCTTTCGCCGTGTGGGCCCTTCACCTCGACCTCCATGCCGTTGCGGCGGAACTTGCCCACGACCTTGTCGATCGCGGCCACGGCCGAGCTGTCCCACAGTGAGGCGCGGGTCAAGTCGATCTCGACGTTATGGATGCCTTCGCGGTAGTCGAAGCTGTCGATGAACTTGTCCACCGCGACGAAGAAGAGCTGGCCGCGAACGGTATAGATGCGGGTCTTGCCGTCCTCCGACAGGTCGCTTTTCACGTCGACGGCCTTGACCATCTTGCGCGCGAAGAAGATCGCCGAGAGCAGCACACCGGCGAACACGCCCATCGACAGGTCGTGGGTGATCACGGTGACGGCGACGGTCACGATCAGCACCACGGCGTCGGTGCGCGGCAGCTTGTGCAGGGTGGTGAGCGAACTCCAGTCGAAGGTGGCGATGGAGACCATGATCATCACCGCGACCAGCGCGGCCATCGGGATGATCGAGACCAGATCGCCAAGCACCAGGATGAAGAACAGCAGGAACAGGCCGGCCGCGAGGCTCGACAGCCGACCAAGACCGCCGGATTTGATGTTGATGACCGACTGACCAATCATCGCGCAGCTCGCCATGCCGCCGAAGAAGCCGGTGACGATGTTGGCGATGCCCTGGCCCTGGGCCTCGCGGTTTTTGCCGGAGGGGGTGTCGGTCAGGTCGTCAATGATGGAGGCGGTCAGCAGGGACTCCAGCAGACCCACGATCGCCAGCGCGAAGGCGGTCGGGAAGATGATCTGCAGCGTCTCCAGGTTCCACGGGATGTCCGGGAACAGGAACACCGGCAGGCCGGAGGGCATGTCGCCCATGTCGCCGACTTCCAGGGTGGGCATACCCATGTAGTAGACGACGCCAGTCAACACGATGATCGCGACCAGCGGCGGCGGCAGCAGTTTCGGATAGCCCGGGATCATCGGCAGGCCGTAAAGGATGATCAGGCCGGCCGCGACCAGCGCCCACATGGTGGTGTCGCCATCCACCAGATACGGTACCTGGGACAGGAAAATCAGGATCGCCAGCGCGTTCACGAAGCCGACCAGCACCGTACGCGGGATGAACATCATGTAGCGCGCGAGCTTGGCCCACGAGAACAGGAGCTGGATGACCCCGGTCAGGATGGTGGCCGCGAGCAGGTATTGCAGCCCGTGCTCGGCGACCAGCGTGACCGTGAGCAGGGCCATCGCCCCGGTGGCGGCCGAGATCATCCCTGGCCGTCCACCGGCAAAGGCGATGACCACCGCCATCGTGAACGAGGCGTACAGGCCCACGCTCGGATCTACGCCGGCGATGATGGAGAACGCGATCGCCTCGGGGATCAGCGCCAGTGCGACCACGATCCCGGCGATCAGATCGCCGCGGACGTTGAAGAACCAGACCTTGCGCTGGCTGGACAGGAAGTCTTTTATGGTCTGCTGCACGTTGCGTTCCCCAATACCGATGCGCGCCGAAGCCGACCAGGGTCGGGATCAACGGGTGAACGAACAGGTACCAGAGACTTTGGGAAATACGGATCCACGCGAGTGCTTGGATCGGTATTTCCCCGGTGAAGTAGCCGGGCCCGGTTGCCACCAGTGGATGGCGCGGTTGCAAGCGGTTCGTTGCCGGTACAGACTGGAACCGCTCAGGAAAGGCGCGAGATTGTACCACTCTATTAGTCATTTCTGAAGTTTTCATGACCCCGAGCGCGTACGCCGGGTCGGTTTCATGCGGTCACAAAGGGGATCCCCATGCTGCAACGCGTCATCATTGCCATCGACTTCTCGTCCGCCTCGGCCTCGGCCCTGGCGATTGCCCGTCAGCACTGCTCGGGTGCGAAGAAGCGGTTGCTGTATGTGATGAAGCCGTCGGAAGTGGCTGCGTCGAGCTCCGCGGGTGCATTCAGTGGGGCGGGATCCTCGCCGCTGAATGCGAAGGACATGCGCGACTCCGCCGAGGAAAAAGTGCGCGCCCAGCTGCAGGAGTGGGCGGACGAAAATGACGACGTGGCCATCGCGGTGGGTAGTGCGCCGGAGGAGATCTCGCGCCACGCCGAGGAGTGGGGCGCGGACATGATCGTCATGGGGACCCGTGGGCGCAGCCAGATCTCCAACATGCTGTCCGGCTCCGCGACCGAGTGGCTGGTGCGCAATTCTCGCCTGCCGGTGCTGGTGGTGCACGACGTGCCGCTGTCCGACTCGATGAAGGAAAAGCTCCCGCCGGAAGGCGCAGTCGACTGAGCCAACTCGCAATCCCGACACGCAGAAGGCCCGCTTTTCAGCGGGCCTTCTATTTTGCGGGCTGCAGCCACGCCTTATGGGCACTACATCACCGCGGAAACCGCGCCACCGCCGCCGTCACTACAAAAAACCAACCCCCTACTCGTCATCCCGGAAACCGCGAAGCGGTTATCCGGAATCTCCCGGGGCTGGCGTTGTGTCGGGTGGCAGGCTCGGGAGATGAGATCCCGGCTCTCCGCTTCGCTCCGGCCGGGATGACGAGGTTGGGGGCGGTGGGAATGACGAGGTGTTGGGGCTGCGGCCGGGATGAGGGCCGCGCGGTGCGCGCGGAAGGAGCGCGATCAGCCCCCGGTCATGGACATGAAGCGCAGGACCTTTTCCGGGCGTTCGGAGAATTCGTGGCGTTCCGGCTTCAGGTTGATGGCCTGGACTACCAGGTCTTCCAGCTCCGAGTCCGTGCAGCCCTCGCGCAGGTAGGGGCGCAGGTTGAGGGTGTGGTCGTTGCCGAGGCAGGTGTAGATGGTGCCGTCCACCGACAGGCGCACGCGGTTGCAGGTATCGCAGAAGTGCTGCGAGATCGGGGTGATGAAGCCGATGCGCACATCGGTATCCGGGATCTGCATGTAGCGCGCCGGGCCGCCCCCGGGCATCACGCCGGGCACCAGGTTGTAACGCGGCTCCAGCCGGGCGCGCACATCCTGCAGGTTCACGTAATGGCCCTCTTTCGCCTGGCGGCCCGTGTCGCCCATCGGCATGGTCTCGATGAAGCGCAGGGTGAAGCCGTGCTCAATGCAGAAGTCGACCATGTCCTCGACCTCCGGCTCGTTAATCCCGCCCATCACGACCATGTTGATCTTGATTGGGGCGAGGCCCGCGGCCTTGGAGGCCATCAGCCCGTCCAGCACCTTCTCCAGCTTGCCGCCGGTGATCTCCTTGAAGACCTCCGGCTTGAGCGAATCGAGGCTGACGTTGATGCGGTCGACGCCGGCATCCTTCAGCTCCTGCGCATGGCGCGCCATGCGCGTGGCGTTGGTGGACAGCGAGATATCGTCGATGCCGGGCAGGGCATTCAGACGCGCGGCCAGATCCGGGAGGTTTTTGCGCACCAGGGGCTCGCCGCCCGTCAGGCGCACACGGCGGGTCCCGAGGCGGCCGAAGGCGCCCATCACCCGTTCGATCTCCTCGAAGCTGAGCCAGTGTTCCGGCTCCTCGAAGTCGCTAAAGCCCTTGGGCATGCAGTAGAAACAGCGCAGATCGCAGCGATCGGTGACCGAGAGGCGCACGTATTCGATGCGGCGACCGAAGGCGTCGATCAGGGCGTTTCCTTCCGTGGGGGTGTCGGCGTGTTCCATTGGCGGGCCTGTGACGTCGGGTGGGGCGATATGTTCCGTGGTACACATCGTAGATCATTTTGCCGCCTTTGCCACCCGAACGTGCAAATCATCTGTGGATTCGCGTCACAATAAAAAAAATCTTCACCAGATAATTTTGGTTTATCCGCAAATAGAAAAGACTCGTTGGCAGAATGTGTTCGCTCCGTCCACAATGCGCGATGCATAACTGAACCGAGATCACGAGGTCGCCCCATGAGCGCGTTGCCCGAATTCGAAAAGCACGGCGAGCAGGAGATCAAGTACACCACCTGCTACATGTGCGCCTGTCGTTGCGGTATCAAGGTTACCGTCCAGGACAACAAGGTCCGCTACATCCAGGGGAATCGGCACCACCCGATCAACAAGGGTGTGCTCTGCGCCAAGGGCAACGCGGGGATCATGAAGCAGCAATCCCCGGCGCGCCTGCACCAACCGATGCGCCGCAAGCCGGGCACCGAGCGCGGTGCTGGCGAGTTCGAGCCGATCTCCTGGGACGAGGCGCTGGACACCCTGTCCGCGCGCCTGCAGAAGATCCGCGAGACCGACCCGCGCAAGCTGGCGTTCTTCACCGGCCGTGACCAGATGCAGGCCCTGACCGGCCTGTGGGCAACCCAGTTCGGCACCTATAACTGGGCGGCCCACGGTGGCTTCTGCTCGGTGAACATGGCCGCCGGCGGCCTGTACACCACGGGCTTCGCCTTCTGGGAATTCGGCGACCCCGACTGGGATCGCACCAAGTACCACATGCTCTGGGGTGTGGCGGAAGACCATGCCTCCAACCCGATCAAGATCGGGCTGGAAAAGCTCAAGCGTAGCGGCGGCAAGTTCGTCGCGATCAACCCGGTGCGCACCGGCTACCAGGCGATCGCCGACGAGTGGGTGGGCATCAAGCCCGGCACCGACGGCCTGTTCGCGCTGTCGATGCTGCACGTGCTGCTGAAGAACGACCAGTTCGACTGGGACTTCCTGGTGCGCTACACCAACGCCACCCAGCTGGTGGTACAGACCCCGGGCCAGAAGGGCGACGGCCTGATCCTGCGTGACGAGGCCGGCAATCCGCAGGTCTGGGAACTGGAGAAGGAGGCCTTCGTCGACGGCAGCCAGGTCGACATCAAGCCGGCCCTGTTCGGCGAGTACACCGCCCCGGACGGTCGCCCGGTCAAGACCGTGATGACCCTGCTGGCCGAACGTTACCTGGCGGACGAGTATTCCCCGGAGAATACCGCCGCGGTGACCGGCATCCCGGCCGAGCAGACCGAGCGGCTGGCGCTGGAAATGGCCCACGTCGCGTTCAAGGAGACCATCGAACTCGACATCGAGTGGACCGACTCCTGGGGCCGCAAGCACGACAAGGTGTTCGGGCGTCCGGTGTCCATGCACGCGATGCGCGGCATCTCCGCGCACTCCAATGGATTCCAGACCTGCCGCGCGATCCACCTGCTGCAGATCATGCTCGGCTCGGTGGACTGCCCCGGCGGTCACCTGGCCAAGCCGCCGTATCCGAAGCACATCCCGCCGGGCATCAAGCCGGCCAAGGAATGCGCCCCGAACACCCCGCTGAAGAGTCCGCCGCTCGGTTTCCCGACCGCGCCGGAGGACCTGGTCATCGATGACGACGGCAACCCGCTGCGTATCGACAAGGCCTTCTCCTGGGATGCGCCGGTGTCCAACCACGGCATGATGCACATGGTGGTGACCAATGCGGTCAACGCCGACCCGTACCCGATCGACACCCTGATCTTCTTCATGGCGAACATGTCGTGGAACTCCACGATGAACACCGCCGAAGTGATGGACATGCTGCGGTCCAAGGACGAGAACGGCGAGTACAAGATCCCGTTCCTGGTGGTCTCGGATGCGTTCAACTCCGAGATGGTCAGCTTCGCCGACCTGGTGCTGCCGGATACCACGTATCTGGAGCGTTACGACACCATCTCCATGCTCGACCGCCCAATCTCCGAGCCGGCCGCGGCGGCGGATTCCATCCGTCACCCGATCCTCGAGCCCGATCGCAACGTGCGGCCGTGGCAGGAGGTGATGGTCGAGCTGGCCGGGCGCCTGAAGTTCCCGGCGTTCACCAAGGACGATGGCAGCCGCAAGTTCTCGGACTACAAGGACTTCATCGTCAACTTCGAGAAGGAGCCGGGTATCGGCTTCCTGTCCGGTTATCGCGGCAAGGACGGCCAGAGCCACCTGCGCGGCGAGCCGAACCCGAAGCAGTGGGAGGCGTACATCGAGAACCAGGGATTCTTCCTGTACCACCTGGCGCCGAATCAGCAATTCTACCGCTACGCCAACAAGGACTATCTGGAGCTGGCCAAGCACGCCGGCTGGGTGGGCAAGACCGATCCGATCACGATCGAGATCTACTCCGAGACCCAGCAGCGCTTCAAGCTGGCCGGTCAGGGCCTGTACGATGGCCCGCAACCGACCAAGCAGGAGCACAAGGACCGGCTGACGCAGTACTTCGATCCGCTGCCGATCTGGCACAAGCCGCTGGAGCAGACCCGTATCGACGAGGACGAGTACCCGTTCTACGCGGTCAACCAGCGCCCGATGTTCATGTATCACTCCTGGGATTCGCAGAACGCCTGGCTGCGCCAGATCTGCGCCCAGAACTACCTGTACATGAACCGCGGCAAGGCCGAGTCCATGGGCATCGAGGATCTGTCCTGGGTGTGGCTGGAGTCGCACAACGGCAAGATTCGCGTACAGGTCAAACTGATCGAGGGCTGCGAGCCCAGCACCGTCTGGACCTGGAACGCGATTGGCAAGCAGAAGGGCGCCTGGGGCCTGAAGCCGGAGGCGAACGAGTCGCAGAAGGGCTTCCTGATGAATCACCTGATCAGCGAGCTGCTCCCGAAGAAGGGCGACCCGATCGACAACATCACCAACTCCGATCCGGTCACCGGGCAGGCCGCGTGGTACGACCTCAAGGTCAAGATCACCCCGGCCGGTCCCGACGAGCAGAGCGCCTGGCCGCAGTTCGACGAGGTGAAGGCCACGCCGGGCATGTCCGAATCGCCGGACCAGCTGCGCTACCACGCGCACAAGCCTGTGCACCTGAACCGCGACATCCGCGACGTGCTCACGCGCGGTTCGCTGGACGACGAGAAAAACTGATCCGGCCCGGTTCCGCGACGGCCTCACGGCCATCGCGGGGCTTGCCCGCACGAACGATTTGAGGGAGTACCAACCATGCGACTTGGACTCGTAATCGACATGGACACCTGCGTGGGCTGCCATGCCTGCGCGGTGGCCTGCAAGCAGTGGAACACCAGCGGCACCACGGGTCCGCTGACCGACTATCGCCCCTACGGCGAGGACCCGAGCGGCGTGTGGTTCAACCGCATCCGCCACTACGAGGTCGGGGACTACCCCAACAACAAGACCGTCAACATCCCGATGTCCTGCATGCACTGCGAGCATGCCGACTGCGTGAATGTCTGCCCGACTGGCGCCTCCTACAAGCGTCCGGAAGACGGCATCGTGCTGGTCGATCAGGACAAGTGCATGGGCTGCAACTACTGCGCCTGGGCCTGCCCTTACGGCGCTCGCGAGCTCGACCGCGAAGACGGCGTCATGAAGAAGTGCACGCTTTGCGTGGACCGCATCTACGACGAGCAGCTGCCGCCGGAAGAGCGCCAGCCCGCCTGTGTGATCACCTGCCCGGCGCACGCGCGTTTCTTCGGCGACTTCGATGACGACGCCTCCGAGGTCAGCCGCCTGGTCCGCGAACGTGGTGGCGTGAAGCAGATGCCCGAGCTTGGCTACAAGCCGGTCAACACCTATCTGCCGCCGCGGATCACCCGTTCCATCCCCACCGACGATGTGCGTGCCAACACGCTGATCACCTCGGTGAAGGATTGGGTCAACAAGATGGTGGCGCGCTAAGCGCGCCCGATCGGGGAGAGAAAACCATGCATCCGGCGTTTTCCGTCATTCTATTTACTGTCATCTCCGGTGCAGGCTACGGCCTGTTCCTGCTGCTGGTGGCCTTCCATCTCGCGGGCATCGGCCCGGCCATGAGCCATGGCGAGCTGATCGCGCACGGGGTTGCGGCCCTGGGCATGATCACCGTCGGGCTCATGCTGTCCACCGGCCACCTGGCGAACAAGAAGAACGCCTGGCGTTCATTCATGCGCTTCAAGACCTCCTGGCTCTCGCGCGAGGCGGTGTTTGCCGTGCTGTTCTACCCGTTCGCCGCGATCTATGGCCTCGGCGTGCTGCTGCAGGGCTACGAAATCGGTCCGTTGGCCGCAGTGGCTGGCGCCATCGCCGCCGTGCTGGCGGTGGTCACGCTGTTCTCCACCGGGATGATCTACGGCTGCCTGAAGACCATCCGCCAGTGGAATACCGCGCTGACCCCGGCCAACTACATCCTTCTGGGCGTGGCCACCGGTGCCGTCGCCTTCGCCGCCATTGCCAGTGTGTTCGGCAACGCCACCGCGATGCATGCGGGCGTGGCCATCGTGCTGCTGCTGATCGCCGGCGTCCTCAAGGGGATCTACTACTTCTGGATCTCCCGCGTGACGGGCCCGACCATCAACACCGCCACCACCTTCAACCGGGCGACCGTGCGGTTGCTGGATACCGGGCATACCGCCGGTACCTTCCTGACCGACGAGTTTGGCTACGATGCAGGCAAGAACACCACCGATACCCTGAAGATGGGCGTGTTCCTGCTCGCGTTCGGTACCCCGATCCTGGTGTTCGCCGCGATCCTGTCCGGCGTACCGGCCATCGTGGCCTGGCTCGGCCTGGTCGCGGCTCTGGTGGGTGTGGTCATGGAGCGCTGGCTGTTCTTCGCCGAGGCGCGGCACGTCGTGCGCTTGTACCACGGGGACCAGCATACCTGAGCCCCGCTGGCTGAAGTGGCACATCAAACGCCCGCCTTGCGCGGGCGTTTTCATGGGCGGCCGTCGGGCGCGGAGGTCTTACTCGCGCTGATCGTCCTGGCGCATGCCGTGGATGATGTAATAACCCACGTAGCCAAAGAACGCCACGATCCCCAGCAGGGTGATGATGGTCAGAATGCCGATGGGCGACTGGAACATGATTTCGGTCAGCATGAGGGTTCTCCTGAGGTGTCGTTGCACCTCTGAAGCTAGCGCTGCCCCGGGCTGTCGAATTTGATCCAGATCAAGGCAGTAGCCGATCGCCCCGGCAACCCTGTGCATCCCGTTTCGTGATGCATCTACGCACGTTCGCTGCCAGTCGGCCTATCATTAGAGTGAGCTGATGCTATGGGTGGTGCGCAATTGCCGGCGCGCTGCTGCGCCGAGGTCCCCTTGAAACACTGG
This sequence comes from Thioalkalivibrio sp. ALM2T, assembly GCF_000381505.1. Lineage (NCBI taxonomy): Bacteria > Pseudomonadati > Pseudomonadota > Gammaproteobacteria > Chromatiales > Ectothiorhodospiraceae > Thioalkalivibrio > Thioalkalivibrio sp. ALM2T. Next base: position 108,918 of record NZ_KB906563.1, on the reverse strand, counting down.
TACACCATCCAATGCAAACCCCGGGAAGAAGGCCGCGCCGAGGCGAATCTCGACCGCCAGGGGTATCGGACCTTCCGGCCGCTGATCCGCCGGCCCGTTCGCCGCGGGGGGCGTCGCACCGCCGTCACCGAGTCCCTGTTTCCGCGCTACCTCTTCGCGCAGCTTTGCGACGTCGCAGAAAACTGGGCGCCCATTCGTTCCACGCGCGGCGTGCTTGGTTTGGTGCGCTTTGGCTCCAGCCCGGTGCCGGTTCCCGAGCCGATCATCGAGGGGATCCGCCTGCGCCTGGACCCCGAGAGCGGCTGTCTCGACCTTACCCGCGACAGTGACTTTGCCCCGCAGCAGCCGGTCACCATCACGGATGGGCCGTTCCAGGGGCGCGAGGCCTTGTTTCTCGCCCGTAGCGGAGAAGAGCGCGTGATCGTTCTCATGCAGATCATGAGCCAGTGTCAGCAGGTCGAGTTGCCGGCTGCGGCCGTGGGGCCCGTTGTCTGATCGGGCAGTGCGAGGGCGAGGCTGTCGTCTGCGCTGCGCAGAGACTGTGGATTGTCCAGGTGGGGCGGATCGGTTGTCCCGTTCAGCGGGCCTCGGCTGGAGAAGGGGGCCTCCGGCCCCGGGGATCCACCCGCATAACGAAGAAGGGCCCATACAATGGGCCCTTCTTCGTCGTCATGATGGCGCGCCCGGCAGGATTCGAACCTGCGACCCCTGCCTTCGGAGGGCAGTACTCTATCCAGCTGAGCTACGGGCGCAAGATCTGCCATGATACGGGCGCGAGCTTTGACGCGTCCAGCCATATTTGACCGCCACACTCGGTTTGTGGTCGTGGTTTGCATGATGCCCTATACTCTGCGCCCGATTTGCGCTTGATGCGCGAGGGCTTTCGAATAGCACACCACATGGCCGCTCAAGGCCGGGATCTCGGAGGGAGAGAAGTGGGAAATCAACCGATCAAGATGGACACCGGGAACAAGGTGTTGCTGTTTATTGCGTCCCTGGCCTTGCTGGGTACGGTCCTTTTCCTGGTTTCGCACCTGGCCGGCTGGCTTGGTGGCATGCAGGTGTCCCAGCCCGACACCGTGAGTGACGAACGCGTCGCCCAGCGCATCGCGCCGATCGGTCAGGTGGTGTCCGGCCAGGTGGATAGCGCCGAAGAAGCCGCGGACCTGACCCCGGGCGATATCTACTCGAACGTCTGCGCGGCCTGCCATGACGCTGGTGTGTCCGGCGCCCCAATCAAGGATGACGCCGACGAGTGGAGCAATCGCCTGAACGACAAGGGCCTGGATACCCTGTTCGCCAACTCGATCAACGGCATCGGCGCCATGCCGGCGCGCGGTGGCGATTCCAGCCTGAGCGACGAGCAGATGCGCGACGTGGTCGCCTACATGCTGGACGAGGCCGGGGTCGATCACGACTATGAAGGCAGCGATAGCGGCAATGGCAATGGCGACACCGCCGCCGAAGATGCTGCCGGGGGCGAAGAGCCGGTCGCCACTACCGAGACTGGCGAAGCGGCGGCCGAAGAAGAGGCCGAAGCGGTTGCCGCCATCGCGGTTGAAGATGGCGATGCGGAGCGCGGTCAGTCGCGTTACAACACCTGTGTTGCCTGCCACGGTGCCCAAGGTCAGGGTACCCCGGTGTTCCCGAAGCTGGCCGGTCGTGATGCCGGGTACATTGCCGACAAGCTGGTGCGTTACCGCGCCGGCGAGACCGTTGGCGACCAGACAGCACTCATGGCGCCGAATGCCGCCAACCTGTCGGACGAGGACATCGCCGACCTGGCCGTCTACGTGGCGACCTTCGAAGACTGATCGTCCCCGCAGGAACGGCACTACGAAACCCCGCTCAGGTATCGCCTGGGCGGGGTTTTTCTTTGGTGGCCGCTATTGCGTGCGCCAGTGGTCCAGGGCGCGGTAGCTCAGCGCCTCGGTCAGGTGCTGGGTCGCGATTGCCTCGGCGTCGTTGAGATCGGCAATGGAGCGCGCCACCCGCAGGATCCGGTGGTAGGCCCGCGCGGAGAGCCGGAAGCGTTCTGCAGCCTTGTCCAGCAGCTCCCGGTCAGCCGTGCCGAGGGCAGCGTATCGGTCCAGTGCTGTGCCATCGAGTGCGCTGTTCAGTCCATTCTGGCGCTTGTGCTGCACCTTGCGGGCCCGCGCGACGCGTTTCGCCACGGAGGCCGAGTCTTCGGATGCGGCGGCCGATCCGGCCAGGTCCCCGGGGGGGATGCGCGGGACCTCGATGGCCAGGTCAATCCGGTCGAGTAGCGGTGCCGACAGGCGCTTGCGGTGGCGGGCCCGCTGCTCCGGGGTGCATTCGCAGCGTTCGGCGAGGTCGCAATCGAATCCCTGTGGGCAGGGGTTCATCGCACCGACCAGCTGGAAGCGCGCCGGAAACTCGGCCTGGCGGGCCGCGCGCGAGATATGGATGACCCCACTCTCCAGCGGTTCGCGCAGTACGTCGAGCACCGAGCGGCTGAATTCGGTGAGTTCGTCGAGGAACAATACGCCCTGGTGCGCGAGCGAGATCTCGCCGGGGCGTGGTGTACTGCCGCCGCCGACCAGCGCCACGCCCGAGGCGGTGTGGTGCGGTGACCGGAACGGACGCGCCCGCCAGTCCTGGCGCAGGTGCGAGCTGCCACGCAGGCTGTGGATGGCCGCGGTTTCCAGGGCCTCGGCCTCGTCCATTGGCGGCAGGATGCCGGGGATGCGCGAGGCCAGCATGGATTTGCCGCTCCCGGGTGGCCCGACCATCAGCAGGTGATGCCCGCCGGCGGCCGCGATCTCCAGGGCCCGGCGCGCCTGGTGCTGGCCGCGCACGTCGGCGAGGTCGGGGTGAGCGGGTGCGGAAGGCTCGGGCGGTTGTGCCGGCACCAGGGCCTCGCGCCCCGCCAGCGCGGCGCAGACGGCGCTCAGGTGCGAGCCGGTGAGAACCCGGGCGCGGCTGGCGAGGGCCGCCTCCGCCCCGTCCTCCGGGTTCACCACCAGCGCCCGCTCGGCGTCGGCTGCCGCAAGCCCGGCAGACAGGGTGCCACCCACCGGGCGCAAGGTGCCGTCCAGCCCCAGCTCGCCGAGGAACTCGTGCCGGGCCAGCGCTGCGGCCGGGATCTGCTGGCTGGCGGCCAGGATGCCCAGCGCAATGCCGAGATCGAAGCGGCCGCCGTCCTTGGGCAGGTCGGCGGGGGCCAGGTTGACGGTAATGCGGCGCCGTGGAAACTCGAAGCCGCTGGTCTGGATCGCCGCGCGCACGCGGTCACGGCTTTCGCGCACCGCGGCCTCGGGCAGGCCGACGATCTGGAAGGCGGGTAGCCCGTTGGCCAGGTGGGTCTCGATGGTGACCAGCGGGGCGTGGATGCCGTCGATGGCGCGGGCGTAGGCGATGGTGACGGGCATCCGTGCCCCTCCGTTCTGCCGCCCGGCATCCGTGCCCGGCGGGTGGTTTCAGATGGTGGTTACTGCCCGGTCTCGTTGCTCGGGCGGGCTTCCAGCGCGGCGACCCGCGCCTCGAGTTCCGCCAGGCGTTCGCGGGTACGTTCCAGCAGGGCCACCTGGATGTCGAAGTCCTCGCGGGTCACCAGGTCCATGCGTTCGAAGCCGCTTTGCAGCGACGAGCGGACCTGGCGCTGCACGTCCTCCTGCATGTGGCGTACCGACTCCGGCAGGCTTTCGGTGATGCGGCGGGCAAGGTCGTCGAAGCGTTTGGAATCGATCATGCTGCAGTCTCCTGGCGCAAATGCTCGGTTGGGGGCCAGTGTAGCGCGGCTGGACGGGGTCGCGGCTACTGCGATGCCGACCGGCCGCCGTCCACCGGGATCACCTGGCCGGTGATGTAGGGCGCGTCCAGCAGCAGGAAGCGCACGGTGCGCGCGATGTCCTCCGGGCGGCCCTCGCGCTTGAGTGCGGTGCGTTCAATCATTGCCTCGTGGGTGCCGGTGTTTTCGGCCTCCTCGGGGGCGAGGATCGCGCCGGGGGCGACGCCGTTGACCCGCACGTCCGGCCCCAGCTCGCGGGCGTAGGCCTGGGTCAGCGCCCACAGCCCGGCCTTGGCCGCCGAATACACCGGGTAGCCCTTTAGCGGGCGTAGCGCATGGATGTCGACGATATTGACGACCGCGCCCTGCTGACGCTGCAACGCCGGATTGCAGGCCTGGGTGAGGAAGGTCGGGGCCTTCAGGTTGGAGCCGATCAGGTCGTCCCAGCTGTGTTGGGTGATCTCGCCCACGGCCGTGGCGTAGAAGGTCGAGGCGTTGTTGACCAGGAAGTCCAGGCGGCCCCAGGTCGCCTCGGCCTCGCGCGCCAGGCGTTCGATGGCCTCCAGGTCGAGGAGGTCCGCCTGCAGGGCGCGGGCGCTGTCCGGGCGCTCCGCGTTCAGTGTGGCGACGAGGTCTTCGGCATCCGTGCGCGAGCCGCGGTAGTGGATCAGTACCCGCAACCCGGCTGCGTGCAACCCGCGCACGATGGTTGCGCCAACCCGCCGCGCGGCCCCGGTGACCAGCACCACCCGCGCCTCCCCGGAAGTCGTGTCCATGCTGTCGGATTGTACCTGCGCCACGCCTGCCCCCGGGTTGGTACCATTCGTCGTCATGATGCCGCCGAAACCTAGCACAAACGCCCCGGCCGATCCGGTGGCCGCCGATATCGCCCTGCGTCTGCACGCCTCCCTGCAACAGAGTGTTGTCGCCGGCGAGGGGTTCCTTCCGTTCGTCGATTACATGCAGGCCGCGCTGTATGCGCCGGGGCTTGGCTATTACGTGAACGGGGCGCACAAGCTGGGCGAGGGGGGCGATTTCGTCACCGCGCCGGAGCTGTCGCCCCTGTTCGGCGAGACCCTCGCGACCTGGCTGGCCCCGGTGTTGCGGGACGATCTGAGCGGGACCGGCACACTGCTCGAATTCGGGGCCGGCAGCGGCCGGCTCGCGGGGGATGTGATCACCACGCTGCGCGAACTCGGGGTGGCGTGGGAGCGCTACTGGATCGTCGAGGTCAGTCCGGACCTGCGGGCGCGGCAGCAGGCCCACCTGGAGGCTGCGCTGGACCCCGCGGAGTACGCCCGGGTGGCGTGGCTGGATGCCCTGCCCGAGACCCCGTTGCGCGGTGTGGTGCTGGCCAACGAGGTGCTGGATGCCCTGCCGGTGGAGCTCTTCCGCTGGCGTGAAGGCCGAGTCTGGCAGGTCGGGATCACGACCGATGCCGCCGGCACCCTGAGCCTGGCCGAGCGCCCGGCCCCGCCCACGCTGGCCGATCCGGTGGAGCGGCTGCAGGCCGAGCATGGCCCGTGGCCTGAGGGCTATCTCTCCGAGTGGCGTCCGGCCCAGGCCGCGTGGGTGGGCGCCCTTGCCGGCTTCCTTGAGCAGGGGGTTGCCGTGATCGTGGACTATGGCTTTCCGCGCACCGCCTATTACGCGCCGGAGCGTCACCAGGGGACGCTGGTGGGTTATTACCGCCAGCAGATGATCCAGGATCCGCTGGCCCATCCGGGCCTGATGGACCTGACCGCCAGTGTGGATTTCACCGGGGTCGCAGAGGCGGCGGACGCTGCGGGCCTCGATGTGCTGGCCTATGCCGCGCAGGGCGAGTTTCTGCTAGGGGCAGGGTTGCCAGAGCGTTTCGAGGCCCGTGTGGGCAGCGGCGAGGATGCCCGTGTGACCATGCAGGCCGCTCAGGCCGTGCGCATGCTGACCCTGCCGGGGGAGATGGGCGAACGTTTTCAAGTGATGGCCTTGGGGCGCGGTTGCGCGCAGCTGCCACTGAGCGGCATACCGGATCGCCGGGGGCGGCTGTGAAAGCAGGCCCGAACGCAATGGCGCGCCGGGGTAGGGGCTGCTTGGTGCGGTCCGCGAAACCCGGCATGCTCGCAGCATGATCGTATTAGGCATCGAGACTTCCTGCGACGAGACGGGCGTGGCGCTGATCGACGCGGATCGGGGCCTGCTCGCGCACCGCCTTTACAGCCAGACCGATCTGCATGCGGTTTATGGCGGTGTGGTGCCCGAGTTGGCCTCGCGTGACCACATTCGGCGCCTGTTGCCGCTGGTGCGTGCCGTGCTGGACGAGGCGGGCGTGGGCGGCGACGACCTGGCTGCGGTGGCCTACACCGGCGGGCCGGGGCTGCTGGGGGCACTGCTGACCGGCGCCTCGGTGGCTCGCTCCCTGGCCTGGGGCTGGGGGATCCCGGCGCTGGCGGTGCATCACCTGGAGGGCCACCTGCTGGCGCCGTTTCTGGAGGATGCCGGGCTTGATTTCCCGTTTCTGGTGCTGCAGGTCTCTGGTGGGCATACCCAGCTGATTCATGCGCGCGCCCTGGGTGACTACGACCTGATCGGCGAGAGCATCGACGATGCCGCGGGCGAGGCCTTCGACAAGACCGCCAAGCTGCTGGGGCTGGGCTATCCGGGTGGGCCGGCGCTCGCGCGTCTGGCCGAGCAGGGGCGCTCGGACGCCCTGCGCCTGCCGCGCCCGATGCTCGACCGCCCGGGGCTGGACATGAGCTTCTCCGGTCTGAAGACCGCGGTGCTGACCGCATTGAAGAAACAGGTCTACCGGCCGGAGGATGTCGCCCGCGCCTTCGAGGAAGCGGTGACCGACACCCTGGTGGAGAAGACCCGGCGCGGCCTGGAGCAAACCGGGGCCCCAGCGCTGGTGGTCGCCGGTGGCGTGGCGGCCAACACGACATTGCGCGCCGGGCTCAAGGCCATGGCGCAGCGTCAGGGGGTGCCGGTGTACTTCCCGCGGCCCGAATTCTGCACCGACAATGGGGCAATGATCGCGCTGGCCGGGCTGCGGCGACTGCAGGCCGGCCAGGTGACGGAAACCGGGGCGCCGGTGGTGGCGGCGCGGGCGCGCTGGCCGTTGGCGGAGCTGGCGCCGCCCGCGGCGGCATGAAGGGGGCTGCGGATGGGGCTGCGATCTTGTAAACCCGTCCGCAGGCCGAAGGGTTACTCCTTTGGCGCCGCCGGGGCCTTGTCCTTCTGGCCGATCCGCGATTCCTCCCCGCGCATCAGGCGGCGGATGTTGCTGTCGTGACGGATGAACAGGATCACGCTCATCAGGGCCACGGCGGCACTGATCCAGTGGTCCATGCCCAGCAGGACCATGTACACCGGGGCCATGCCGGCGGCGACCAGGGCAGCCAGCGACGAATAACGCCAGATGGCGGCAACGACCAGCCAGGTGAGCAGGACCAGGCCGCCGACCAGCGGGCTGATGGCGAGCATCACACCCAGTGCGGTGGCCACGCCCTTGCCGCCCTGGAAGCGGTAGAACACCGGGAACACGTGCCCGAGGAAGGCGGCCAGGCCGATCAGGCCGATCGCCCAGCCGGGGAACAGGTCCAGTTGCAGGGCGACGAACACCGGCAGCCAGCCCTTGCCGACATCCCCGATGAGCGTGATGATGGCCGCCGTCTTGCCGCCCGAGCGCAGTACATTGGTGGCGCCGGGGTTCTTCGAGCCGGTGGTGCGCGGGTCCGGCAGGCGCAGCAGCTTGCTGACCAGAATGGCCGTGGAAAGCGATCCCAGTAGATACGCGATGATGATGCCGATTGTGATGCCCATGAGCGGTCAGCCTGCCTGCGCGGATTGGCGAGAGGATTCGACCGCACATGATACGCAAGCCGGTGGCCGCCGTTCAGGGCGCTGACGTGCCTGCCGCGCAATCGCAGGGCAATGCTCCGACGCTGGTGCTCCTGCATGGCTGGGGCTTCTCCGGCACGGTGTGGGCGCCGCTGCGCGCCGCGCTCCCGGGTGCGCCACGGGTGCTGGCGCCGGACCTGCCCGGGCACGGGGCCGCCGGCGATGGCGAGACGCTGGCGGATGCCGAGCGCACCGCGGCGGCGTTGATCGCTTCGCTGCCAGCGGATGTCGAGTGTCCGGTGTGGGCGGGCTGGTCCCTGGGCGGTCTGGTCGCACTGGCCGCCGCGCGCCAGTGGTCGGGGCCCCAGGGGCTGCTGCTGATCGGGGCCTCGCCGCGCTTTGCGAAGGCCGACGACTGGCCGGCGGCCCTGACCCCGGCCGAGCTGGAAGGCTTTCGTGCAGCCCTCGGGGGTGATCGCCGGCGGCTGGAGCGCCGCCTGGCGATGCTCTGCGCGCGCGGGAGCCAGGATGCCGCTTCGCTCGCCCGTCGGCTGGTGTTGCAGTTACAGGCCGCTCCAGCCTCGCCCGAGGGCCTGGAGGCCGGCCTCGCGCTGCTGGCGGCGGCGGATCTTCGGTCCGTCTGGGCGGCCCTGGAGGTGCCTTCGGCGGTCTGGCTGGAGGCCGGCGATGCGCTGGTGCCGGCCGCCGTGGCGGACGACCTGCACAGGCTGCGACCCGCCAGTCGGATCGTCCGCGGCGTGGGCGGCCACGCGGAGTGGTTCGCGCGCCCGCAATCCTTGGCCGGTTTGGTCGTCGAGTTCTTGAATCAGTGCAGCGCAGGGAAATCCGCATGAGCCGACCCGACAGTTTCGATCTCGACAAGGCGCGGGTCCGTGAGGCCTTCGCGCGGGCGGCTTCCACCTACGAGGAGCACGCAGTCCTGCAGCGCGAGGTGCAGGAGCGAATGCTGGGGCGGTTGGACTGGGTTCGCATGCAGCCGGAGCAGGTCGTGGATCTCGGCTGCGGCATCGGCGAGGCCCTGGATCACTTGAGCCGCCGCTACCGCAAAGCCCGCCTGGCCGGGGTCGATTTCGCCCCGGAGATGGTCGCGCGGGCGCGCCGCCGCGGGCGCTGGCTGCGCCGGCCGCAGGTGGTCTGCGGCGATCTCGAGGCGCTGCCGCTGGCGGAGCAGTCCTTCGACCTGGCGGTTTCCAGTTCCGCCCTGCAGTGGTGCGCCAGCCTGGATCAGGCCTTCATGGAGGTGCGGCGTATCCTGCGCCCGGGCGGGCTGTGGATGTTCACCACCTTCGGTCCCGACACCCTGCGTGAGCTGCGGGCGGCCTTCGCGGCGGTGGACGGTGGGGCGGGGACGCATGTGAACGCCTTCATGGATATGCACGACATTGGCGATGCCCTGGTACGCGCCGGGTTTGCCGATCCGGTGATGGACCAGGAGGCCCTGACCCTGACTTACCCGGATCTGACCGGGTTGATTCGCGACCTGCGCGGGGTTGGGGTGCGCAATGCCCTGTCGGGGCGGTCGCCGGGACTGTTCGGTCCGCGCCGCCTGGTTGCGGTGGCCGAGGCCTACGCGCGCGACTTCGGCGTGGAGGGCCGCCTTCCGGCAACCTGGGAGGTGGTCTACGGCCATGCCTGGGTTCCGGATGCGCCGCCGCCATCGCGCCCGGCGGGGCGGGTGATCCCGGTCCAGCCGATTCGTTGATCCAGATCAACGAATCGGCCCGGCGCCCTCTCGCCTGGACGTGTATGACCGATGTATTATCGATGCGGTCAAAAGTTCCGCCAATCGCACTCAATATCCGAGTGACACAGGCGGTATTGGTTTTTTGTGGGCCCGGAATGGGGTAGAGTTCACGCCCCCGAACCATCGGGACATCCGTGTTCCCCGCAGCAAGGTGGAAAAGTCATGTCACAAGCAGCCACTACGGCGGGTGCCGCACCCGCAGCGTCAGTCGCGACTTCCGAGCAGTACAACTACGCGATTATCAAGCGGTTTGCCATTGCCGCCGTCCTTTGGGGCGTGTTCGGGATGGCCGCCGGCGTCTGGATCGCCTCGCAACTGGCGTTCCCGTTCCTGAATTTCGATATCGCGCAGATCACCTTCGGGCGTTTCCGTCCGGTCCATACCACGGCCGTGATCTTCGGGTTCGGGGGTAACGCGCTGTTCGCCACCTCGTATTACGTGGTTCAGCGGACCTGTCAGACCCGCCTGTGGAGTGACTCCATGGCGAGCTTCACCTTCTACGGGTGGAACCTGGCGCTGATCCTGGGCGTGATCACCTACACGATGGGGATTACTCAGGGCCGCGAGTACGCCGAATTCAACTGGCAGATCGACCTGATCATCCTGGTTGTCTGGGTGGCTTACTTCATGGTCTTCCTGATGACCCTGCTGCGCCGGAACCAGCCGCACATCTACGTGGCGAACTGGTTCTTCATGGCCTTCATCCTGGCGACCGCGCTGCTGCACGTCTTCAACAACATCCAGGTGCCGGTGGGTCTGTTCCACCCGCATTCCTACTCCGTGTTTTCCGGGGTGCAGGATGCGATGACTCAGTGGTGGTACGGCCATAATGCGGTGGGCTTCTTCCTGACCGCGGCCTTCCTGGGGATGATGTACTACTTCGTGCCGAAGCAGGCCGGGCGTCCGATCTACTCGTACAAGCTGTCCATCATCCACTTCTGGGCGCTGGTCTTTCTGTACATGTGGGTGGGCGCGCACCACCTGCACTGGACGGCCCTGCCGGACTGGGTCTCCACCCTGGCGGCGACCTTCTCCATCCTGCTGCTGCTGCCCTCCTGGGGCGGCATGATCAACGGCATCATGACCCTGTCGGGCGCCTGGGATAAGCTGCGCACCGACCCGATCATGCTGTTCCTGATCACCGCGCTGGCGTTCTACGGCATGTCGACCTTCGAAGGTCCGATGATGTCGCTGAAGAGCGTGAACGCGCTGTCGCACTACACCGACTGGACCGTGGGCCACGTGCATTCCGGTGCGCTGGGCTGGGTGGCGATGATCACCTTCGGCTCCCTGTACCACCTGATGCCGCGCCTGTGGAACGTGAACCTGTACAGCCTGAAGCTGGTGTACGTGCACTTCTTCCTGGCGACCATCGGGATCGTGTTGTACATCACCGCGATGTGGGTGGCCGGTATCGGTCAGGGTCTGATGCTGCGTGCCTTCGACCAGTACGGGAACCTTGCCTACACCTTCACCGAGTCGGTGGTGTTCCTGCACAAGCCGTACGTGGTGCGCGCCATCGGTGGCGGGTTCTTCCTCGCCGGCATGCTGATCATGGCGTTCAACATCGCGATGACCGTTCGCTCGGGCATCAAGGCCGAGGCCCGCGAGGCCCAGGCTGCGTCCACCGAAGCCCGCACGGCCTGATTAGGGAGAGAATAGATCCATGAAGCATGAAAGCGTTGAAACCAATGCCGGCCTGCTGATCATCCTTACCCTTGCGGTGATCAGCGTCGGCGGCCTGGTCGAGATCGTGCCGTTGTTCTACATCGACGACACGATCGAGGAAGTGGACGGCGTGCGTCCCTACACCCCGCTGGAACAGCGTGGTCGCGACATCTACGTTCGCGAGGGCTGCTACACCTGCCACTCGCAGATGGTGCGTCCGTTCCGTGACGAGATGCTGCGCTACGGCCACTACTCGCTGGCGGCCGAGTCGCAGTATGACCATCCGTTCCAGTGGGGCTCCAAGCGCACCGGTCCGGACCTCGCCCGAGTTGGCGGCAAGTACTCCAACGAATGGCAGGTTCAGCACCTGATCAATCCGCAGTCGCTGGTACCGGAGTCGATCATGCCGGGCTACCCCTGGCTGGCGGAAACCCCGCTTGACTACTCCGATATCGACCGCCGGATGGTCGCGCTGAAGCGGGTCGGTGTGCCGTACTCGCTCACCGAAGAGGAATACGAGGCCAACGTCGAGCGCTTCGGCGAAGAACACGCCCGGATGTTCGATATCCGTGACGCCGAGGACAACCTGGTTAGCCAGGCCCAGGCGGGGAACTTCGACGGCAACCCCGGGACGGTCACCGAGATGGACGCAATCGTCGCCTATCTCCAGGTGCTCGGGACCATGGTCGACTTCAGCGAATACGACGACGGACACTTTGCCGAGTTCCGGTAAGGAGGAGCGGGCGCGAACATGATGGGACTGTGGGAATGGATTACGGACATGGGCAACAGCAAGATGGTCGCCCTGTTGCTCTTCATGGGTACCTTTATCGGGGTCGTGATCTTCCTGTTTGCCAACCGTCAGCGCGCCCGGAAGTTCGAGACGTATCGCTATATTCCTCTGGATGACGATGATTCACATCGGGAGCCCGTGGCCCGGCGTGACAAAACCAAGAGTGACGAGCAATGAGCACACAGGACAACCGCGAAAAGGACCCGAACCAGGTCGAGACCACTGGGCACGTCTGGGACGGGAACCTCCAGGAATACAACAACCCGCTCCCGCGCTGGTGGCTGTGGGGTTTCTACGCCACGATCGTGTTTGCCGTGGTGTACTGGCTGATCTACCCGGCCTGGCCGATCGGTGACAGCTTTACCAAGGGCTTCAACACCATCACCTTCGAGCAGGGTGGCGAAGAGCGCACGATGCACTGGAATACCCGTGCGCTGCTGGCCAAGGACATGCAGACCGGCACCTACGCGGTGCGTCAGCGCGAGATGCTTGAACAGGTCGCGGCCCAGGATTACGAAACCATCCTGCAGGACGCCGAGAGCATGAGCTTCGTCAACGCCTACGCCCAGGGTTCCTTCGGCACCTGGTGTGCCGCCTGCCATCAGGTTGGTGGTGCCGGCGTGGTCGGGCAGTACCCGAACCTGCGCAACGACCACTGGAAGTGGGGTGGCACCGTGGAGCAGATCGAGGAAACCCTGCACCAGGGCCGTCTGGGCTACATGCCGGGCTACCGCGACACCCTCGACGGCGACCAGCTGAACCAGGTCGCAGCGTACGTGCTGTCGCTCAACGACTACAGCGTGGACCAAGAAGAAGCGGACGCCGGCGAACGCATTTTCACCGGTACCGACGGCGGCTGCTTCCAGTGTCACGCCATGGATGGCCAGGGGCTGGCGTCCCAGGGTGCTCCCAACCTGACCAATGATCTCTGGGGTCTGGTGGACGTGCGCGGTGCGGAAAGCGATAGCGAGCGCCAGCGTCTGGTGGCGAACTTCATTCGCAACGGCGCCCAGCGCGAGATGCCTGCGTTCGGGGATCGTCTGTCGGATGCCGAGATCAAGATGCTGACGGCCTACGTGCATTCGTTGGGTGGCGGGCAGTAAGCGCGAATCTGTTGACCGTATGGTGAGCCCCGGGGCCGGGCGCTCGCCGTGATAACTACAGGGGTGCCCGCCGGGTTGTTTGACGCCCGAGGGCGCCCCTGCTTTTTTGGAAGGAACCCGATCCCAGGGCGCGCCTTGCGGCCGCCCCACTCTGCCGGATTGAACTCCGGGAGGTTTTGATGTCCCAGGCCCAGCCGTTGTACGAGGCACGCATCCCGATCCATCCGCGGTCGGTCAAGGGGCGTTTCCGCAATCTGAAGACCGGCATCCTGTTGCTCGCGTACGGTGTGTTCTTCGGCCTGCCCTGGGTCCGCTGGGAGCGCGAATACGGCCCCAATCAGGCGGTCTTGTTCGACATCCCGGGCCGGCAGTTCCACATCTTCGATCTGGTCGTCTACCCGCAGGACATCTTCTGGTTGGCCGGCTTCCTCCTCATGGCCGCCTTGCTGCTGTTTTTCGTCACGGGCGTCGCCGGACGGGTGTTCTGTGGCTATTTCTGCTTCCAGACCCTGTGGACCGACGTCTTCATGTGGCTAGAGCGCAAGATCCAGGGTGAACGGCCCGCCCGCCTGCGCCTGGCCAAGCAGCCCTGGACGGGCGAAAAGCTGTTCAAGTACGGGTTGACCCACCTGTCCTGGCTGCTCGTGGCCTTTGCCACCGGCCTCGGTTTCATCCTGTACTGGGGGAATGCCCCCTCGATCGTAAGCGACTTCTTTACCGGTCAGGCGGTCTACGCGGCCTACCTGACTGCGGGCATCCTGACGGCCACGACCTACACCTTTGCCGGATTGGCGCGCGAACAGGTGTGCACCTTTATGTGCCCCTACGCCCGGTTCCAGAGCGTGATGTTCGACCGCGACACCATGATCGTGTCGTATGAAGAGGCGCGCGGGGAAGGTACCGCCGGTCGCTCCAAGGTCAAGGCCGGTCTGAAGACCCGCGAGGAACGCCAGGCCGCCGGGGTGGGTGACTGCATCGACTGCGGTTATTGCGTCCAGGTGTGCCCGACGGGCATCGATATCCGCGACGGGCTGCAGTTCCAGTGCATCCACTGCGCACTTTGTATTGATGCCTGTGACACCATTATGGACAAGCAGGGCTGGCCCCGCGGCCTGATCGACTATACCTCCGAGCGCGAGCAGGAGGGCGGGAAGACCCAGGTCCTGCGCGGCAAGACCCTTGGCTACGGGGCCGCCGTGCTGATTGTGGTGGTGGCGCTGGTCGCCAGTATTCTCGGCCGCCCGCCAGTGGATGCCAACGTCAACCAGGTGCGCCAACCGCTCTACGTCCAGATGTCCGATGGTCGCACCCAGAACGGCTATGAGATCCGCCTGAACAACACCGCGGATCGGGAGCTGGATTTTGAGATCGGCCTGGCGGGGCTGGAGGGCGCCGAACTGGATCTGGGCCAGGTAGAACGTATCCGTCTGGAGCCCGGTGAGCGGCTGACCGTCGTGGCGCGTGTACGCCACGACGTGCCCGCCGGTACTCCCTCACCGCAGCCTTTCCGCTTCGTGATCACCGACCGCGAGGGCCATATCGAACCGCTAGAGGTGACCTCGCAGTTCAGTCACCGCTAGCAAGCGTTGCCGCCAGCCACCGGCGAAGAAACAGTAACCGAGCTGCCGGAACTCGCGCGGCACACCGCAAGCGCCTAGCTTGCGTTCACGCAGGAAACGAAGAAAAGCATATGAGCAACCTCGTCATTACCCTCGGCATCGGCAGTGCGGCACTGGCCATCCTGTTCGCCCTGATCTATCGCTTCACGCGGTTCAAGGCCTACAGCACCTCGGCCGTGGTGGTCGCGCTCATGCTGTTCGTGTTTATCCCGTACTCGATCCTGACCTGGCAGGGGGCAGACGTCTTCGCCATTCATCTGGCGCTCTACATCATCGTGCCTTACGGCCTGGGGATCGTGTTCACCCAGAAGGAGGCCGAGGTCGAAAGCGGTGGCAAGGCCAAGATTGGGCGTCTGCACTGGGCCCCGTTGGTATTGGTGGGGTTCTTCACCATGGTCGCCTCGGTACAGGCCGTCCTGATCACACTCGCCCATAACGGGATGCCGCAGCAGTTCATCGGCTCGATCCTGCCGGAGCCGGAGAACCGGGCCGAGCGGGTGACCTCCGCCTTCCCCGGCACAGTGGCCGGCATGGAGAGCCGCAAGCAGGCGCTCGCCGTGCACCGCGTCTCGGAGCTGCAGGAACAGCGACAGAAGGGCTGGCAGGTGCGTCAGGGCTGGGTTGACCGACCCACCGAGGGCGAGACCGCTACCCTGCAGGTCGAGGTGCGGGATGCGGACGGCGAGCCTATCGACGATGCCAGCATCCGCGGCCTTTTCATGTGGCTGGCCGACGAACGTCGCGATCAGGGCTTCGAGATGCAGGCGATGGGCGAGGGCATGTATCAGGTCGAAGTTGCGTTGCCGGCCCCCGGGCGCTGGGATCTGCGCTTCCAGGTCCAGCACGATGGCCAGCTTCTGGAGCAACAGGCACGTACCCGCGTGCGTAGCGCCCAGCCCGGGTAGGCCCCGCCGCTCCCGCCGTGGCGCTCGCGTCCGACTCGCAGGGCCCGGCAACGCCCGAGGCCGAGGCCCGTTGTTTCCACTGCGGCCTGGAGGTGCCGGCAGGCGCCTGCTACCCGGTGACGTTCGAGGGCCGCGTGGAACCCACCTGCTGCCCCGGCTGCCAGGCCGTGGCCAGCGCGATCATCGAGCGTGGCCTGGGGGCCTATTACCATCACCGTGATGCCCCCCCGGCGGAGACCGGCAGCCCCCTGATCCCCGACGAGCTCCGCGAGCTCGAACTGTTCGATCACCCCGGCGTCCAGCAACAGTTCGTCGCGGCCGCCGGCGCAGAGGGCGACCGCCGTGAGGCCGCCCTGATGCTCGAGGGCATCACCTGTGCGGCCTGCGTATGGCTGAACGAGCGTCATGTCCAGGCCCTTCCGGGCGTGGAGAGCTTTCGCGTGAATTACTCCACCCATCGCGCGCAGGTCGTCTGGGACCCCGCGCGGATTGCCCTGTCGGATATCCTCAAGGCGATCCGCGACATCGGGTACCACGCCCATCCCTACGACCCCGGAACCCGCGAGCAGGCGATCGCCCGCGAACGGGGCCTCGCCTTGCGCCGGATCGCCGTTGCCGCCCTGGGGATGATGCAGGTGATGATGCTGGCCGTGGCGCTCTGGCTGGGCGCCGAGGACACCGAGCACGAAGACCTCCTCCAGTTCATGCGCTGGGTGGCGGCGGCGCTGACCACGCCGGTCGTCCTGTACTCCGCGATCCCGTTCTATCAAAGCGCCTGGCGCGACCTGCGTCATCGCCAGCTGGGGATGGACGTGCCCGTGAGTCTGGCGATCATCGTGACCTACCTGGCCAGCCTGTACGCGGTCATCCTCGGGACCGGCGAGCACGTCTATTTCGAATCGGTCGTGATGTTCGTCTTCTTCCTGCTCACCAGTCGCTATCTGGAGCTGATCGCGCGCCAGCATGCCAGCCATGCCATTGACCGCCTGGATCGTCTGGTGCCCGCCATCGCCAATCGTCTGGATGCAGCCGGGCGCGTCGAGGCGATCCCGGTCGGCGAGCTGGTGCCGGGGGATCGGGTACGTGTTCGCCCGGGCGAGACCATCCCCACGGACGGCGTGGTGTGCGAGGGCGAGTCGACGGTCAATCGTGCCCTGTTGACCGGCGAGCCCGAGCCGCACGCGGTGCGCGTCGGGGATCCCGTGACAGGCGGCACCGTGAACGTCGATGGCCCACTCGCCATCGAGGTCCAGCGCGTCGGCGCCGAGACGACCCTGGCGGCGATCCAGCGGCTCCTCGATCGCGCCCAGACCGAGAAGCCGCGGATGGCCCGGATCGCCGAGGCCGGTACCGGCTGGTTTGTTGGTGCCGTCCTGATCCTGACGGCGCTGGCGGGTCTGGTTTGGTATGCGTGGATCGATCCGACGCGGGCCCTCTGGGTCATGGTCGCCATGCTGGTCGCCACCTGCCCCTGTGCCCTGGCGCTCGCGACGCCGGTCGCGCTGACCGCCACCACCGGCGCGTTGTCGCGCCTCGGTCTGCTGGTTACGCGCGGCAGTGCCCTGGAGACCTTGCCGCGCGTCGATATGGTTTGTCTCGACAAGACCGGAACCCTGACCGTCGGCATGCCGCGTCTGCTGGCACAGTCCGAGCTGCAGCCCGCGCCCGAGGGGGCTGACTGGCTGGACTGGGCCGCCGCGCTCGAGGCCCATTCCGAGCACCCCCTGGCACGCGCCCTGGTCGCTCCGGCCAAGGCCTCATCGGTGGTCGCCAGCGAGGTTCGCAACCTCCCCGGGCGCGGCCTCGTTGGCCACATAGAGGGCCACCGTGTGGCCATTGGTGGAGCGTCGATGTTGCCGCAGCCCGGTACGCCCAACCCGGAGCCACCCTTGGGCTACCCCTTGGCCACCCCGGTCTGGCTGGTGGTCGACGACCAACCGGTCGCGCTGTTTTGGCTGGCCGACACTCCGCGTCCCGGGGCCCGGAACGTGATCGCCGATCTGCAGGGGCGCGGGTTGCGGGTGGTCTTGCTGACCGGGGACCGCCCGCAGGCCGCGCAGGCCTTCGCGGCGGAAATGGGCATCGCCGAAGCCGAGGGTGGCCTGACCCCGGAGGGGAAGCTCGCCTATGTGCACGCTCGCCAGGCGGAGGGCCGGGTGGTCCTGATGGCCGGTGAGGGCATCAACGATGCCCCGGTGCTGGCCGGGGCCGACGTATCGCTGGCGATGGGCGGCGGCACCCAGCTGGCGCAGAATCAGGCCGACCTGGTCCTGCTCTCGGATCGCCTGGAACACCTGCCGCAGGCGCTGGACCAGGCGCGCCACACGCGGCGCGTGATCCGGCAGAACATCGCCTGGGCAATCGGCTACAACCTGGTGGCCCTCCCCGTGGCCGCGGCGGGGCTGCTGACTCCCTGGCTGGCGGCGCTGGGCATGTCGCTCAGCTCGTTGCTGGTGGTTGGCAATGCGCTGCGCCTGCGTCCGGGGCGCGACGTGATGGACACAGGCGACGAGGCGTCGGTGCATTCCGGAGAGGGGTCCGTGCGCGACCCGGCGTCACGGCCACCCCCGGTTTAAGCCGTTCGCGCGCCTGGGTACACTGGAAGCATGTCAATCCTCTACCTGTTGATCCCGCTGGCCATGCTGTTCGCCCTGGTGGTGGGCGTGGTGCTGTTCTGGGCCATCCGCTCGGGGCAGTACGACGATCTTCAGGGTCCGGCGCATCGCATCCTGATGGACGATGATGACCCGCGTATCCCGACCGGGTCGGGCGAGGAGGCCCCTCCCGACGCGACCGGTGGGGGGCGGCAAAAGTCCCAGCGCTGACCTCGGTCGAACTTGCGCCGCGCTGCGGACCCGCTTACCCTTTCCTTATTCTGGTTGAAATTTCCCGAGGGCTTCGAGATGCGCGAGTGGTTTACTTTCCCTAACTTTCCGCTGACGTTCACGGTCGGCCTGATCATCTGGTCCTGGATCAGCTTCTTCTCGGTGATCCTGTTCGGCTGATCGGGCATGGAAAACCGTGCCGGGTGCCGCTGCGCCCGGCAACAAAAAGGCCCCGGCTGATGCCGGGGCCTTTTTCGTTCGGGGCCCTTGTTTCGCGCGGGTGCGGAAGCGTCAGTCGTCGAAGGCGGCCCGGATGCGCTTGATCGCGCTGTTCTCGATCTGGCGGATGCGCTCGGCCGAAACGCCGTACTCCGCGGCCAGCTCGTGCAGTGTCGCCTTCTGATCGGCCATGTAGCGGCGCATCAGGATGGTGCGCGAACGCTCGTCCAGTTCGCCCAGGGTCTCGCTAAGGCGTTCCTGATAGTGACGGTCCCAGTCCTCGTCCTCGGTCACATTGGCGGGGTCGTCGCTCAGGTCCTCCAGGCTCAGCCGTTCCGAAGGGGCCTGATAGCCGTATTCATCGTCGGCTTCGGGGCCCGGGTCGAAACTCGCATCCTGGCTCGAGAGGCGGCGTTCCATCTCCCAGACGTCCTTTTCGGAAACGCCCAGATCCTGCGCCACGGCGGAGACCTCGGCATTGGACAGCCAGCCGAGACGCTGCTTGGCACTGCGCAGGTTGAAGAACAGCTTGCGCTGGGCCTTGGTGGTCGCGACCTTCACGATGCGCCAGTTACGCAGGATGAACTCGTGGATCTCGGCGCGAATCCAGTGCACGGCAAAGGACACCAGGCGCACGCCCTGATTCGGGTCGAAACGGCGGACGGCCTTCATCAGGCCCACGTTGCCTTCCTGGATCAGATCCCCCAGGGGCAGGCCATACCCTTTGTAGCCGCGCGCAACATGGATCACGAAACGCAGGTTGTGCAGGATCAGCTGGCGTGCCGCATCCAGGTCCTGGCGCTCGTGCAGCGCCACGGCCAGTTCACGCTCGTGCTCGGCGTCCAGCACCTCGATGCGGCCAACGGCCTGCATGTAGTGATCGAGGTTGCCCACCGGTACGGGCATGTCGATGCGTGGAGTGGTCAGGGCCTGGTTCATGCGTGGTGTTTCCTCCCGATTCATGACTCTACATTAGCAGTCTGTGAATAAGAGTGCTAAACCCTGCAAAGGTTCCGCGCGTTTCGCCCGGGACGCGTCTCCCTAAGGTGCATCCCGCAGGGCATGCCCGCTGCCCAGCCGGGCGCCCAGCCAGCCGAGGAGGAGTCCGGCCAGAAGCAGGGCCAGGAGATGGGTGGCCCCAGGCAGGGACAGCCCCAACTCGAGATCGAACGCGGCCGCGGCCTGTTCCAGTGGCGCCCGGCTCAGGCCGATCCCGATGAGCAGCAGGATGCCGGCGAAAACGCCGCCACCCAGGCCGGTCATCACGCCGCCGTAGAGGGAGGGTCGACGCAGGAACCGGTGGGTAGCCCCGCTGATCCGCGAGATGGCGATTTCTTCCCGGCGTTCACGTAGCTCCGAGGCAGTCGCCAGTGCCAGGATCAACAATGCCCCCAGCCCCAGCAGGGCGCCCACCACCGACAGGATGCGCAGCCCCAACTGGTGCAGGCTGTTCAACTGCCGTACCCAGTCATCGTCGCTGACCACCGTCGCACCCGGCACGGTGGCGGCAAGCGCCTCGCGCAGCGCCGCAACGGTTTCGGGATCCGCGGTCGCGGGGACCACATCCACCACGTCCGGCAGCGGGTTTTCGTCCAGCCAGTCCAGCAGGCCCGGGTCGGCCAGGCCGTCGCGATAGCGGGCCAGGGCCTCGTCGGCATCGATCCAGATCCAGCGTTCCACCCGTGCATCGGTCTCCAGGTGGCGTTCCAGATCCGCAACCGTGGCCGCCTCCACGTCGTCGAGGTAGAGGGCGATGCGTGGGTCGTGGTCCACGTGGGCGGACAGGGCGCGGGCGTTGTCCAGCAGGACCCAGAGGTAGGCCGGCAGGGCGAGGATGAAGCCCAGTACGGCAATGCTGATCAGGCTCAGAACCGGGGCTTGCAGGCGGCGTTGCAGGCTACGCCGGGCGGCATCCCGGTGGGCCTCCAGCCAGGCCGGTATGGTGTCCAGCAGGCGACGGCCTGGCTTCATGTCGGGGCCCCCGCTGCCGCCCGCGCCTCGATGCGTCCGTCTTCGAGGTGCAGCACCGGCTTGCCCATGCGCTCGACCAGCTCCAGATCATGGCTGGCGATCAGGGCGGTCATGCCGACCCGGTTGAAGTCGTCGAACAGTTGCAGGATTTCGCGCGACAGGGCCGGGTCGAGGTTGCCGGTGGGCTCGTCCGCCAGCAACAGGACAGGCCGATGGACGATGGCCCGGGCGATCCCGACGCGCTGCTGTTCACCGGCGGACAGGGTGCGCGGGTTGACGGCCTCCTTGTGCAGCAGGCCAACCTTGTCGAGTGCGGCGCGTACGCGCTTGCGCATCTCGGGACGGCGGTAGGCGAGGATCTCCAGCGGCAGGGCGACGTTATCGAACACCGGACGGTCGAACAGCAGGCGGTGATCCTGGAACACCAGCCCGATGCTGCGGCGAAACCCTGGGATTGCCCGGTTAGAGAGCCGGTCGAGGTCGTGGCCGTTGACTCGAATACGCCCGCGTGTGGGGCGCTCCAGCCCGGCGATCAGGCGGAGCAGGGTGCTCTTGCCCGCCCCCGAGGGGCCGGTGATAAATGCCATCGCACCCGGGTCCACGCGCAGGCTGACGTTGCTGAGCGCCTCGGCCGCACTGCCGAATCGCTTGGTGACGCGTTGCAGATGGATCATCCGGCGGGCTCGTCAGTCGCTGTCGCGGCCAAGCAGGGCGCGCACGAAGGCGCGGGCGTCGAAGACCTGCAAGTCTTCGGCCTTTTCTCCGACCCCGATGAAGCGCACCGGAATGCCCAGCTGTTCGGCCAGCGCGAACAGCACGCCGCCCTTGGCCGTACCGTCCAGCTTGGTCACGACGATCCCGGTCAGGCCCAGGGCTTCGTGAAACTGGCGGGCCTGATTCAGGGCGTTCTGCCCAGTGCCGCCGTCGACCACCAGCAGGACCTCGTCTGGGGCGTGTTCGTCGAGGCGGCCCATCACGCGCTTCACCTTGCGCACCTCGTCCATCAGGTTGGTCTGGGTGTGCAGGCGCCCGGCGGTGTCGGCAATCATCACGTCGATGCCGCGCGCCTGCGCTGCCTGCAGGCCGTCGTAGACCACCGAGGCGGAATCCGCCCCGGTGCCCTGGGCGATCACCGGAGCGCCATTGCGCTCGCCCCAGGTCTGCAGTTGTTCCACTGCTGCGGCGCGGAAGGTATCGCCGGCCGCCAGCAGCACCGAGCGATCGTCCGCCTGCAGGTGATGGGCCAGCTTGCCGATGGTGGTGGTCTTGCCGGCGCCGTTGATGCCGACGACGAGGATGGAGAAGGGGCGTTCGGCCTCCGGGATCTCCAGGGGGCGCGAGACCGGCTCGAGGATCTCGATCATGGCCGCCTCCAGGGCGTCCATCAGGGCCTCGGCATCATCTAGTTGTCCGCGTTTCACCTCGCGGGTGATACGATCCATGATCCGCTGGGTCGCATCCAGGCCCACGTCCGCGAGGAGCAGGCGTTCTTCCAGCTCCTCGAACAGTTCGTCGTCGATCTTGCGCCGGAGCAGCGACCCCAAGTCGCCGCCCAGGACCTGCCCGGTCTTGGCCAGGCCCTTGCGCAGGCGCTGGAACCAGCCGCCGCGGGCGGGCTTGTCCGGCTCGCTTCCAGGTGCCTCCGCGTCGGGGGTGGCCGGGTCTTCGGACTTCTTTTTGCGGAAACCGAACATGCTCGATGTGGTCAAGTAGAGAGTTCGCCAATGCTAGCACGAGGATTCATGAATTATGCGCGGTAAAAACCTGGTCATAGTGCTCGTTACGGCGTTTGTCTTTGCCTGGCCCGCCGGGGTCCTGGCCGCGACGCCCGAGATCGAATCGAAGGTGGTCGAGACTACGCTGGACAACGGCCTGACGGTCCTGGTGCTGGAGGACCGGCGCGCCCCGGTGGTGGCCAACATGGTCTGGTACCGGGTCGGGTCGGCCGACGAGCACAGCGGCGTGACCGGCATCTCACACATGCTGGAGCACATGATGTTTCGCGGGACCGAGCAGTATGAGCCCGGCGAGTTTTCGCGCATCGTTTCGCGTCTGGGCGGGCGCGAGAATGCCTTTACCGGCCGTGACTACACGGGTTATTTCCAGATCATCGGGCGTGATCACTGGGAGACCATGATGGCGATGGAGGCGGAGCGCATGCAGCACCTGAAGCTGCAGGAAGACGAGTTCCGTCCGGAATTGAACGTTGTAAAGGAAGAGCGCCGCCTGCGCGTGGAGGACCAGCCCAACTCTCTGGTGCGCGAGCAGCTGATGGCCACGGCTTTCCTCAATCATCCGTATGGCAATCCGGTGATCGGCTGGATGAGCGATATCGAGGCCTACACCCTGGAAGACAATCAGGCGTGGTATGACCGCTATTACCACCCGAACAACGCGGTGGTCGTAGTGGTCGGCGATGTCGATGCCGAGCGGGTCATCGAGGCGGCCCGGGAGCATTTTGGGGACATCCCGGCGGGTGATCTCCCGGAGACGAAGCCGCGCGCCGAGACACCGCAAAAGGGCGAACGCCGCATCACCGTCGAGGCCCCCGCAGAGCTGCCCTACCTGCTGATGGGCTGGAAGGCGCCGGTTCTGAATACCGTGGACGACCCGGTGGATGTCTACGCATTGATGGTGGCGGCCGGGATCCTGGATTCAGGTGAGGCCTCGCGCTTTGCCCGCGAGATCGTACGGGGCGAAGAACTGGCCGGCGCGACCTCGGCCCGCTACAGCCCGTTCAGCCGGCTGGATGACCTGTTCATGATTGCGGCGGTGCCCACGGCTGCCACGGATGTGGAGACGCTTGAGGCGGCCCTGCTGGAGCAGGTGGAGCGGTTGAAGGACGAGCCGGTCAGCGACAGCGAACTGGAACGGGTGCAGGCGCGGGTGATCGCCTCCGAGGTGTACCAGCGCGACTCGGTGCGCTCCCAGGCCTTCCAGCTGGGCATGCTGCAGATCATCGGCGTCGGCTGGCAGGAAGGCGATCGCTTCGTCGAGCGCGTGCGTGCGGTGACTGCCGAGGATGTGCAGCGCGTGGTGCGCGAGTACCTGGTGCCGGAACGACGCACGGTCGGTATTCTCGATCCGCAGCCCCTGGATGGTGACGACCCGCCCGCTCCGGGTGCGGTAGAACCCTATGGCGATACCGCGGGGGGTATGTGATGACGGGAGGCAACATGATGCGAACGGGATTCCTGGTAGCCCTGGTCGGGCTGCTGGCGCTGGCGCTGCCGGCCCAGGCGGTGGAGATCGAGGAGTGGGAGACCGACGAGGGGCTGCGCGTGCTGTACGTGGCGGCGCCGGATTTGCCGATGGTCGACCTGCGCCTCACCTTCGACGGCGGGGCCTCGCGCGACGGCGACCAGAATGGCGTGGCCTCGTTGACCAGCAGCGCCCTGCAGCATGGCACGGCGGAGATGGATGCGGACGCGCTGGCCGAGGGTTTCGAGTCGGTGGGCGCGCAGTTCAGCACCACGGCACTGCGCGACATGGCCATCGTCAGCCTGCGCAGCCTGACCGAGCCGGACTGGATGGACGCGGCGCTGGAGACCCTGTCCGCAGTCCTGGCCGAGCCCGCCTTCCCGGAGGCCGATTTCGATCGTGCCCGGCGCCAGGCCCTGCAGGGGCTGCAGCGCGAGCGCCAGGATCCCGGGAGCGTTGCCACCCGGCGTTTCTACGAGCTGATGTATGGCGATCACCCTTACGCCAACTGGCCGGGCGGCGAGCGCGAGGCCCTGGAGGCGTTGCAGCCCGCGGATGCCCGCGCGTTCTACGAGCGCCACTACACCACGGCCAACGGCGCCCTGGCGATCACGGGCGGGCTGAGCCGCAGTGAGGCCGAGGCTGCGGCGGCACGCATCTCCGCCGCCCTGCCGCAGGGGCCTGCGGTGGAACCGCTGCCCGCGGTGGAACCGCGCGCGGAACCGGTCGAGGAACGTATCGACTTTCCTTCCGAGCAGGCCCATATCCACATGGGGGCCCCGACCCTGCGCCGCGGCGAGGATGACCACTATGCCCTGACCCTGGCCAACCATGCCTTCGGCGGAGGCGGCTTTATCTCGCGCCTGTTCCGCGAAATTCGCAGCGCCCGTGGACTGGCCTATTCGGTCAGCAGCCGCTTTCAGCCCATGGCGGTCGAGGGTCCCTTCCGTATCGGGATGCAGACCGGGGTCGATCAGGCCGACGAGGCGGTGACCGCGCTGCGCGAGGAGCTCCAGCGCTGGCATGCCGAGGGTATCGGTGCCGACGAGCTGGAGGCCTCGCGCGAGAATGTGGTCAACAGCTTCCCGCTGTCGTTGGCCTCGAACAGCGACATCGTCAGTCTGCTCGGGATGATCGCCTTCTATGACCTGCCGCTGGATTATCTGGAGCGCTACATCGAGCGCATGGAGGCGGTCGAGCTGGATCACCTGAACGCGCGGCTGCGCGAGCGCATCAACCCGGAAGCGATGGTCACGGTGATCGTAGGTGGGCAGGAGTAGGCGCGCCCCCGCCGGGCGCTCTGCGCGCATCCGCATCATCGGTGGGGCCTGGCGCCGCCGCTGGCTGCCGGTGCTTGGGGTCGGCGGGTTGCGCCCGACCGCGGACGCCCTGCGCGAGACCCTGTTCAACTGGTTGCAGCCGCGGCTCCCGGGTGCGCGGGTGCTAGACCTGTTCGCCGGCACCGGGGCGTTGGGGCTGGAGGCGGCCTCGCGCGGGGCGGACTCCGTACTGCTGGTCGAGCGCGATGCCCGTGCCGCGGCCCAGCTTCAGGCCAACTGCGAGACCCTGGGGGCCGAGCAGGTGAGTGTGCGCCGGGATGACGCCCTGCGCCTGCTGGCCGGGGAACCGCCCGGCGGGTTGCCCTTCGATCTGGTGCTGGTGGACCCGCCATTCGGCCAGGGCCGGGTAGCGCCGGTGCTGGAGGCCCTTCGCGCGCACGACTGGCTGCACGCGGATAGCCGGATCTATGTGGAAATCGAGTCCGAGGCGGACCTCGATTTCCTCGCTGCGGGTGGCTGGGAGATCGAGCGTGAGCGTCAGGGCGGGCAGGCCCGTGCCTTGTTGCTGGCCCAAGCTCCAGTCGCCGAGGCGGCGTAATATGGCGCAGGATATGGCGACGGTTGCGAAGCCCTTCACGTTTTTGCAGTCGGAGCAGTCTTTCGCTACGGTGGCTTTGTCCCACCTACTGCGGCAACGCCCAACGGGCGTGATCCTGTGCGGCTCCCGGCGCACGTTCGGAGCAAGCTCGCGCCGGCCCGCGCTCGCCACAAGAATACAAGGGGAAACCGAATGGATGAGCAGTCCACCCCCGGTCTGACGCAAACCCGCCTCGGCGGCTTTGGCGTGATCTGCAGCCCGGTCTTCTACACCTCGAGTATCGTGATCGCACTGTTCGTCCTGTTCGGGGCGATCTTCCCGGACACCGCCGAAGCGGTCTTCAACCAGCTGCAAAGCGGCATCGGGGAGTATCTCGGCTGGTACTACATGCTGGTCGTGACCGTGTTCCTGGTCTTCTCCCTGTACCTGATGTTCAGCCGTTACGGCGGGGTGCGCCTGGGCGATCAGTTCGAGGCCCCGCGCTTCAGCTACGCCGCGTGGTTCGCGATGCTGTTCTCCGCCGGCATGGGGATCGGGCTGCTGTTCTGGAGCATCGCCGAGCCGATGTACCACTACCTCAGCCCACCGCACGCCGAGGGCGAGACCAGCGCGGCGGCTGTCGAGGCGATGCGCTACACCTTCTTCCACTGGGGGCTGCATGCCTGGGCGATCTACATTGTCGTCGGCCTGTCGCTGGCGTATTACGCCTACCGCCACAATCTCCCGCTGCTGATCCGTTCCTCGCTGTACCCCTTCATCGGCGACCGGATCTATGGCCCCTGGGGGCACCTGGTGGATATCGTGGCGCTGTTCGGCACCATGTTTGGCGTGGCCACCTCGCTGGGCCTTGGCGTCATGCAGATCAACTCGGGCCTGAACTTCGTGTTCGGGATCGAGGAATCGACCTACATGCAGATCGTGCTGGTCGCGATCATCACCCTGATCGCCGTCGGGTCGGTCGCACTGGGCGTCGACAAGGGCATCAAGCGCCTGTCGAACTTCAATATCGGCCTGGCGGTGATCCTCATCGCGCTGCTGCTGGTCATGGGCCCGACCCTGTTCATCCTGCGCCTTCTGGTGGAAAGCACTGGCGTCTACGTTCAGTCCCTGCCCGAGATGAGTCTGTGGGCCGACACGATCGAGGATTCCGGCTGGGCGACCTCCTGGACCATCTTCTACTGGGGGTG
Source organism: Thioalkalivibrio sp. ALM2T (assembly GCF_000381505.1). Taxonomy (NCBI): domain Bacteria; kingdom Pseudomonadati; phylum Pseudomonadota; class Gammaproteobacteria; order Chromatiales; family Ectothiorhodospiraceae; genus Thioalkalivibrio; species Thioalkalivibrio sp. ALM2T. The sequence goes on along the minus strand of NZ_KB906563.1, from coordinate 82,214 downwards.
GTGGATCTCCTGGGCCCCGTACGTCGGCATGTTCATCGCGCGGGTCTCGCGCGGCCGTACCATTCGCGAGTTCGTCGCCGGGGTGTTGCTGGCCCCGACCGCCGCGGCCTTCGTCTGGCTGGCCGTGTTCGGCGGCACCGCGATGAGCTACGAGCTCGATGGCGTGGTCGACCTGACTGGCGCCGTGTCGGAGAACATGTCCACCGCGCTGTTTGTGACCCTCCAGGCCATGCCGCTGTGGGATTGGCTGTCCGTGGCCGTGATGGCGGCGGCGACGGTGCTGATCGTCACCTTCTTCGTGACCTCCTCGGACTCCGGCTCGCTGGTTATCGACACCCTGGCCTCCGGTGACGTGCGCAACCCGACCGTCACCCAGCGCGTGTACTGGGCCATCCTCGAGGGGGTGGTCGCGTCCATCCTGTTGCTGGCGGGCGGTCTGGCTGCGTTGCAGGCGGCCGCGATCAGTGTCGGGCTGCCGTTCTCGGTCATCATGCTGATCATGGTATTCGGCCTGTGGAAGAGCCTGCATCAGACCGAAGCGGTCACCCCGAGCAAGTACCAGAAGGAAGCCCCGCCACCGCATACCCTGTTGGGGTATACGGAAGATCTGGACGACAAGATCAAGTAGGGGGTAACGATGGCTGCGTCCCGAGTGGCGCTGCTGGGATGCGGGCTCATGGGGCAACCCATGGGCCTGCGTCTTTTGCAGGCCGGATTTCCCGTGGTGGCTTACAACCGCACGGTCGCGCGAGCAAGCGATCTGGCGGCCGAGGGGGTCACCGTTCACAGTTCGCCCGCCGCGGCTGTCGCGGAGGCGGACGTGCTGGTGCTGATGCTCAGTGATGCCACGGCCATCCATGCCGTGCTGGATGCCTTGCCGGCCGGCGCGCTGGATGGTCGTTGCGTGATCCAGATGGCGACCATCCTGCCGGCCGAGAGCCGGACTCTGGCGGAGCGGGTGCGGGGCGCCGGGGCCTGCTACCTGGAGGCGCCGGTGCTGGGTTCCATCCCCGAGGCCCGGGATGGCCGTCTGCTGATCATGGCGGGCGCCGATCGCGAGGCCGACTTTGCCCGGGCTCAGCCGGTACTGGTGGCTCTGGGCGAGACACCCCGGCATGTCGGTTCGGTCGGGCAGGGGGCGGCGCTGAAGCTGGCCTTCAACCAGCTGATCGCGAGTCTCACGGCGGCGTTTTCCCTCAGCCTGGGGCTGGTACGGCGCGAGGGGGTGGAGGTGGATACCTTCATGGACATCCTGCGCGACAGTGCCCTGTATGCCCCGACCTTCGACAAGAAGCTTGGCAAGATGGTCTCCGGTGACTTCGGTACCGCCAACTTTCCGGTCAAGCATCTGCTGAAGGATGTGCGCCTGACCGAGCGCGCGGTGGAGGATGCCCACCTGGTGGGGCCGTGGCTGCCGCTGCTGGCGGATCTGCTGGATCGGGCGCGCGAGCAGGGCCTGGCCGATGCGGATTATTCGGCCATCTACACCATGATTGCCCCCGAAAACGCGGGGCAATGAGGAAGATACGGCGACCCTTATGCACAGCGCCTGGCGATGGTGCTCGAGGCTGAAGGGGGTGGCCCGTGGCAACACCTCGGACTGATGGCTGGTATTAAATGGCTTAAAAACCAGGTGCTTGCGTGATATCTTCGCCGGGAGCCGGCGCCGCCGCCTTGACGTTTGCGGTGGATTCCGTTCCGGGCGCGACAATTCGTCCACAAAGTTATCCACAGGTTGTCCGGGCGGGTAAAACCACCCAGTCATTCAGGCAGTTGTCACCCAGAGTTGAAACGCGCTCTGCAAATGCCGTCGCAACCTGGTCTTGCGCTCGGGCGGGTAGCACCGCTATGCTATCGGACTTTTCGCCAGAACCTGCGTGAGCCGACCATGAAAGCCGACATCCATCCGAACTACCACAACGTCAAGGTTATCTGCAGCTGCGGTACGCAGTTCGAGACCCGCTCCACGCTCTCCGGCGAGGAGATGCACCTGGACGTGTGCTCGCAATGCCATCCGTTCTACACCGGCAAGCAGAAGATCGTTGATACCGCCGGCCAGGTCGACAAGTTCAACCGCCGCTTCGCATTCTGAGGCTGCGGCGCGCCGGATGGCGCGCAACGCGAACGGACACGTGACTGCTGCGGCGGACGTTGTCCGACCCGACGAGGGCGTCCTGCGGGGCGCCCTCGTCTGCGTTGTGGGCTTGGCCCTGGTGCTGCTGGCCATTGCGGCCCGGGCCGAGTGCCGGCTGGCGGATCAGGATCCGCGTGGGCTTCAGGAGGTGGAGGTAGAGCGCGTCCAGGGCTTCGATAGTTTGCGGTTGATCGATGGGCGGACCGTTCAAGTGATTGGTCTGGCCCCGGCCGCGCCGCTGCCGGAGAGGGCCCGCCCGATGCGACCCCTGCATCTTCACGAGGGGCTGCGCGAGGCACTGGCCGCCCGGCTGGACGCGGTCGATCAGCGGCTGATCCTGCGCCCGGGCCGTCCCGCCCGGGACGCCGAAGGGCGCCTGCGCATGCATGCCTGGCTGCCCGGCGGGCCGTTGCTGGCGGGCGAATTGATTGCCGCCGGCGAAGCGATGCCGCGCCCCGGGCCGCAGCCGGCCGCCCTGGATACCTGCTTCTACGTGGCCGAGGCCGAAGCACGGGCAGGGGAGCGGGGTCTGTGGTTGGAGCGCCCGGCCGCCCTGCCGGTCCGGATGCTGGACCCGCGTTCCGGTGCCCTGCGCCAGGGCCGGCTGCGGGTGCAGGGCGAGGTGGTGGCCGTGCGCGAGACGTCGCGGCACTGGGTGCTGGAGCTGGACGGGCCGCTGGACGTCCTGATTCGCGGGCCTGACCGCGATCACTGGCCCGATCTTCAGCCCGATACCTTGAGCGGCGAGGCGGTCATTGTGCGCGGTCAGGTGTATCCTTGGAGGGACCGACTCCGGATGCGCATACGCCATCCGCTCGATCTAGAGGTATCGGAATAATGCGTGCTCTTTCCAAGTCCTGGCGGACCGCTCGCGGTCGTCTGGCCTCTCTATTCCTGACGGTTCTGATCGCCGCTGGCCTGGCCGTGGCGATTCCCGGTTGTACCACCAATCCGGTGACCGGACGCTCGCAGTTGATGCTGGTTTCCGAGAATCAGGCGATCGATGCGTCGCGCAGCGCCTATGTCGAGATGCTGGCTCCGGCGCGCGAGGAGGGTCGCATCAATGCCGATCCTGCGATGACCGCGCGGGTGCAGGGCATCACCGAAAAGGTGGTTGCGCAGGCGGTCAAATACCGTCCCGAGACCGCGGACTGGGACTGGGAGATCGCGGTGATCGAGGCCCCGGATACCGTCAACGCCTTCGCCATGGCGGGCGGCAAGATGGCGATCTACTCGGGCATCATCGAACAGTTGAAGCTGACCGATGACGAGCTCGCGCAGATCATCGGGCACGAGATTGCCCACGCGCTGTCGGCGCATACGGCGGAAAAGATGTCGGTGGCGCTCGCCAGCAATCTGGCTCTGACCGGTTACGCCCTTTCCGGCGACCGTTCGCAGCTGGCCCTGACCGGAGCGGCGCTGGGGGCCGTGCTCGCCGTGCAGCTCCCACACAGCCGGGGCATGGAATCCGAGGCCGACCGCATTGGTATCGAGCTGGCGGCGCGCGCCGGTTACAACCCGGATGCCGCAGCCAGCCTGTGGCGTAAGATGGCTGCGCAGGCCAATGGTGGCCAGCCGGAATTCCTGAGTACTCACCCGGCACCGGATTCACGCCAGCGCGAACTCACCCGTCTGGCCGACCAGTACCGCCCATTGTATGACGAGGCCCGGCGCGGGTCCGTCCCCACCCACCCGGTCAACTGATTTCGTTTCCGGTGCGGGCCTACCGCACCGGGCCTGCACCTGTTTCTGAAGCAACCGTCCGACAAAAGGCCTCGCTACACCATGTCCAAGGATTTCAACCAGCGCGCGCTGGAATACCACGAGCAGCAGCCGGCCGGGAAGCTGGCGATCCACATCACCAAGCCCACCGCCACCCAGGATGATCTGTCGCTGGCCTACTCGCCGGGCGTCGCTGCGCCGGTACGCGCGATTGCCGAGGACCCGGAGCTGGCCTATCGCTACACCGGCAAGGGCAACCTGGTCGCAGTGATTACCGATGGCACCGCGGTGCTGGGGCTGGGTAACGTGGGTGCGCTGGCGTCCAAACCGGTAATGGAGGGCAAGGGCGTGCTGTTCAAGGCCTTCGCCAATATCGACGTGTTCGATATCGAGGTGGACGCCGCGCAGCCGGAGGACTTCATCAACACGGTCGCGCGTATTGCCGGCGGCTTTGGTGGCATCAATCTGGAAGATATTGCCGCGCCGCACTGCTTCGAGATCGAGCGCCGCCTGTCCGAACGCCTGGATATCCCGGTCTTTCATGACGATCAGCACGGCACCGCGATCATCACCGCGGCCGGCCTAGTCAACGCCCTGGAGATCCAGGGCAAGAAACTGAGCGAGGCGAAGATCGTCTGTGTCGGCGCCGGGGCTGCCGGGATCGCGTCCATGCAGCTGCTGGTCCGCCTGGGCGCGGCGAAGAAGAACCTGTTCATGGTGGATCGCAAGGGTGTCATCCACAGCCAGCGCGATGACCTGAACGAATACAAGCAGATCTTCGCGGTGGACACCGACGCGCGCAGCCTGGCCGATGCCTGTGCCGGTGCCGACGTATTCATTGGGCTGTCCGGCCCGGACCTGCTGACCGCGGAGATGCTGCGCTCCATGGCGCCGAAGCCGATTGTCTTCGCCCTGTCCAACCCGGACCCGGAGATCCGTCCGGAGCTGGCGCACGCAACCCGCGACGACCTGATCATGGCCACCGGGCGTTCGGACTACCCGAACCAGGTGAACAACGTGCTCGGCTTCCCGTTCATCTTCCGCGGCGCGCTGGATGTGCGCGCCCGGACGATCAATGACGAGATGCTGGTGGCCGCGGTACACGCCCTGGCCGGACTGGCCCGCGAGCCGGTACCGCAGGTGGTGCTGGATGCCTACGGCCTGGAGGCCCTGGAATTCGGCCCGAACTACATCCTGCCGACCCCGTTCGATCCGCGTCTGATCGACACCGTGCCGCAGGCGATCAGTCAGGCCGCCCGCGACAGCGGGGTCGCCCGCCTGTAACGCAGTCCTGTAGGAGGAGCAGCGCATGCAGAAGATCGCCATTGTCGGCGCCGGACGCGTCGGCGAATCGACCGCCCAGTTTCTGGCCCGCCGTGACATCGCCCGCGAGATCGCGCTGCTGGACGTGCGCGAGGGCGCGGCGGCCGGCGCCGCCCTGGATATCCAGGAGACCGCGCCACTGCTGCGTTTCGATACCCGGCTGACCGGCAGCCACGAGGCGTCGGTGATCGCTGGAGCGGAGCTGGTGATCATCACTGCCGGGTTGCCGCGCAAGCCAGGCATGTCGCGCTCCGACGTGCTGGACAAGAACGTCGAAATCCTCGACGTCATCCTGCAGGACATCCTGGTTCATGCCCCGCAGAGCCGGATCCTGGTGGTCTCCAACCCGGTGGATGTACTGACCTACCGCGCCTGGCAGAAGACCGGCTGGAGCCGCGACCGTATCTTCGGCCAGGCCGGGGTGCTGGATACCTCGCGCATGGCGGCCTTCATCGCGCTGGAGACCGGTCTGTCCACCCACGACATCCAGGCGCTGGTGCTGGGCGGCCATGGCGACGCCATGGTCCCGATGCTGCGCTATTCGTCCATCAACGGCGTGCCGCTGGATCACTTCATGGATCAGGCCACGCTGGACAACATCGTCGAACGCACCCGGCACGGCGGCGCCGAGATCCTGGCCCTGAAGCAGACTTCCAGCGCGTATGGTGCCCCGGCGGCGGCCATCGCCGAGATGGTCGAGGCGATTGCGCTGGACCGGCGGCGGGTGCTGCCGACCGTGGCCCTGCTGGACGGCGAATACGGCGAGCGCGACGTGGCCATGGGCGTGCCCTGCATCCTCGGGCAGGGCGGGATGGAGCGTGCCATCGAGCTGGAGCTGAATGCCGAGGAGCGCGCCGCCTTCGACCGGTCCATCGCCGGGGTACGGAAGGACCTTGAACGCCTCGCCTGACGCCGGCCCAGTGCCGGATGCGCGGTTGCCGACCCTGACCCTGGTCGACAGCAGTATCTTTGTTTTTCGCGCCTGGTTCGCGCGTGGCCTGGACCCAGATCCGCAGGGCCGGCCGGGCGGTGCGCTGCACGGCCTGGTGCACTCGCTCTGCCAGTGGTTGCCGGCCTGCGCGCCGGGTCCGGTGGCCTTTTGTTTCGACACCGGCCTGCGCCGTGGCTTCCGTCACCGCATTGACCCTGCCTACAAGGCCCATCGCCCGCCGGCCCCGCCGGAGCTGCGCGAGCAGTTCGCGCGCATCCGCGAACTGCTGGGCCGGCTGGGGTTTGCGACTCTGGCCGACGCGGAGTACGAGGCCGACGACCTGATCGCCAGCCTGGCCCGCGCCGGGCGCGCGGCCGGCTATCGCATCGACGTGAAGAGTGCCGACAAGGATCTGACCCAGGTGATCCTGGGCGGGCAGGATCGCCTGCATGACCCGGAACGCGGGGTCGACATGGATCGTCGCGCCATCGAGAAGCGCTTTCGCATCCGCCCCGAGCAAGTCGCGGACATGCTGGCCCTGGCCGGGGATGCCAGCGACAACATTCCCGGAATCGACGGGGTCGGACCGAAGACGGCCGCGCGTATCCTGCGCCGGTTACGCGACCTCGACACGGTCCTGGCCGACCCGCCGGCCGTCACCCGTTGCAACATCCGCCGCGCGCCCGCCGTAGCCGCGGCCATCGCCGAGCAGGCCGACCGGCTGCGCCGCTCGCGCCGGCTGACCGGCCTCGCCGACCGTATCCCGGATCTGCCAGCGCCCGGGGCATTGCATCCGACGGGCCCCGATCCGGACGCGTCCGCCTGGCTGCACGATCTGGGTGTTGCCCCCGCCTACCACGCCCCGCTCCTGGCCACCGCCGGCGCCTGGGGTCTGACAGATACGAGGCAGACGGCATGACCCGTCGCCTGCACATCCTGGGCGGCTTGGTGCTGGCCGCGCTCGTGCTTCTGCCGGCCGGCGTACAGGCGCACCCGCATGCCTGGATCGACCTGCGGATCAGCTTCGAGCGCGACGGCGAGGGGCAGATCACCCATATGCTCCATCACTGGCGCTTCGACCCGACCTACGGGCAGTACCTGTACGACGATGCCCAGGAGCACCAGTCCGGCGATACCGCTGAGGCGCGCCTGCAGGGGCTTGCTACCGAGATCCTCGACAATCTGGACGAGTACCGCTGGTACAGCCACCTGGAGGTGGCTGGAGAGGCGCTCGGGATCGCCGCCGCCGCCGATCCCCGGATGGCCATGGACGCGGGGCTGCTGCACTTCCGCTTCCGGCTGGAGCTGGAGCAACCGGTCGATCCGACCGACGAGCCGCTGGCCTACCGGGTCTACGACCCGACGTATTTCATCGAGATCCTGCATCAGGACCCGCATGGCACGGAGATTCTTGATGCGTCCGGACTGGTGGATGCGACCTGTCAGGCCCGGCTCGAACGGCCGCGCCCGGATCCGGCGCTGGTGGCGCGCGCGATGGCGCTGGACTATGGCGCCAGCGTGGATTACGACCTCGGCCGGCACTTTGCCGAACGCGTCACCCTGCGCTGCGACTGAGGCACTGGTTATGGCCCGGGTCGTATTGTTCCACAAGCCCTGGGGCGTACTGCCCCAGTTCACCGACCCCGAGGGTCGTCCGACACTGGCCGACTACATTCCGATCCCCGGCGTTTATCCGGCCGGTCGTCTGGACCGTGACAGCGAGGGCCTGCTGGTCCTGACCGACGATGGGCGTCTGAACGCGCGTCTGACCCAGCCGCAGCACAAGACCAGCAAGACCTACTGGGTCCAGGTCGAGGGTGAGCCCGACGATGCCGCGTTGCATGCCCTGCGCGAGGGTGTCGAGTTGAAGGATGGCCTGACCCGCCCGGCGCAGGTGGAGCGCATGGACCCGCCGGACCTCCCTGAGCGCGACCCACCCGTGCGTTTTCGCCGCCATATCCCGACCCGCTGGCTGGCGCTCACCCTGCGCGAGGGGCGTAACCGCCAGGTTCGCCGAATGACCGCGGCGGTGGGTCACCCGACCCTGCGCCTGGTGCGCTACCGGGTCGCCTCCTGGACCCTTGATGGCCTCGCACGGGGCGAGTTTCGCACCCTGGACACGGGTTAGGGGGCTCTTGAAACCCCGGAATGCCGGAACTGCCGCCCGCGTCGCGCGAAACTGGAGGATCCTCATTGCAAGCGCCCCGGTGCAGGCCGATGATAGGAAACCATTGATACGAGGGCAGGACATGCGCCATTCCAGGAACGTAATCGCCGGGCTGGCCGGCCTGTTGCTGGTCCTGGCCGCGGCGCTGCCGGCGGCCGCTGCCGAAGAAGACCTTTATGTCTTCGAGCGCAGCCTGTACCTGCTCGCCGAGCGCGCCCTGAACCGCGGCGACATGACGGCCTACCGCGCCGCGCGCAGCACCCTGACCGGCTACCCACTGACCCCTTACCTGGATTACCGCGATCTGGCGCGCAATCTCAATCGCGCCGACCCGGATGCCGTGCGCCGCTTTGTACGCGAGCATGACGACACCCCACTGGCGGCCCGGCTGCACGGGAGCTATCTGACGCATCTCGCGCGCGAAGAGCAGTGGGGGGCGTATCTCGAATTCCTCGATTCGGACCGTTCGCTGTCCGTCGAGCAGGACTGCAATCGCCGCCAGGCGCTGTTGGAGACGGGGGAGCGCGATGCGGCCCTGGAGGACGTGGAGTCTATTTGGCTGCACGGGCAGTCGCGCCCTTCGGCCTGCGACCCGGCCCTGAAGGCCTGGCGCGATGCCGGGGGGCTGACCGGTGAACTCGCCTGGGATCGATTCGTGCTGGCCGTCGAGGCGGGACAGACGGGTCTGGCTCGTTACTTGCGTCGCTACCTTGACCGCGATGACCGCCCGTGGGCGGAGCGCTGGCTGGATCTGGCCAGCCAGCCCGCACGGGTTGTGGAGGCCGACTTCGACGCCGGCGCTCACCGCTCGGCGGAGGCGCTGATGGAGCGGGCCTTCACCCGCTGGATCCGCCAGGACCTGGATGCCGCCCTGGAAGGCTGGGAGAAGGACGGGCGTGATCTCGGACTGTCTTCCGAATCGGCCGGGCGCGTGCAGCACGCCCTGGCTCTGCGCCTGGCGCTGCGCTATCGCCCCGAGGCGCTGGACTTCATGGCGGCCCTGGAGCCCGAGGTGTTCGACACCCAGTTGCGCCAGTGGCAGGTGCGCGCGGCATTGTACGAGCGCGACTGGGAGGTGGTGATGGACGCGATCCGCGCCATGGATCGCGATGTGCGCGACGAGGCGGCGTGGCAGTACTGGTATGCCCGCGCCCTGGAGCAGGTCGAGTCGCTGGAGGCTGCACGCGGCTTCTACGAGCGCGCGGCCCGCGAACGCAACTTCTACGGCTTCCTGGCGGCCGACCGCCTGGGGCAGCCCTATCGCATCGGGCATCAGCCCCTGGTGCTGGAAGACGGGCAGCGTGCCGCCATGCGCACGCACGCCGGCATGCAGCGCATGCGCGAACTGGTCCGCCTGGACCGTAACGCCGAGGCCCGCCGCGAATGGACGCACGCCGTGGCCGCCATGGATACCGCAGAGCTGGAGGCGGCGGCGCGCACCTTCGCCGACTGGGGCTGGCACGACCGCGCGATCTTCACCGCGGCGCGCGCGCGCAACTGGGACGACATCGAGCTGCGCTTCCCGCTCGCCTTTGATGACCTGATCGTGGCCGGCGCCCGCGAACAGGGCATCGATCCGGCCTGGGCCATGGCGATCGCACGCCAGGAGAGTGCCTTCCTCTACGACGTCCGTTCCGGTGCCGGAGCGCTGGGTATCATGCAGGTCATGCCCGCGACGGGTCGGTCGATCGCCTCGGCCGCGGGTGTGCGCGTGAACTCCGACTGGGACATCCTTGACCCGGCGACCAATGCCCGGCTTGGCACCTACTACCTGCGGCGCAATCTCGACCGTTTCGGAGGCCACAGCATGCTGTCCTCCGCGGCCTACAATGCTGGCGCCCACCGCGTGAGTTCCTGGCTGCCGGAGGACCGCGCGATGGATCCGGATATCTGGGCCGAGCTGATCCCGTTCTCCGAGACCCGCGACTACATCCGCCGCGTGTTTGCCTACCGCATCCTGTACGCGGTCCGCCTGGGGCAGGAGCCGCCGTCGCTGGCCACCCTGCTGTATCCGGTCACGCCGCAGGATGGTCTTGCCGCGAGCCGCGAACGCCACCTGGCCACACTGCCTGGCGAGGCGGGCATCACCCTCAGCCGCGCCTTCTGCGATGCCCCGGGCTACACCGAAAACGCCTGCTAGTCCGCCTGCCGCGAAGCGCACAAAGCCACGAAGAAGGCCAAAGGGCGGTTTGCAACCGGAAGGCTGGAAGATCGGCAGGCGGCCGATCGCCCGGAGGGCCGAGGCCTCTGCCGACCCCTGGCGCGTCGGCCTGTCAGGAGCCGATTTGGTGACAGACATCCGCCACGTGCCCTCGCCGCAGGGCGCCGCCAACGGCAATCGCAAAGGCTCCAGACGCGGGGCTCGCCCGTCGCCACGCCACAATGCTCCCGGCTTCCTCTGAACCGTGCTTGACCTGGACGTGGCCCTTCTTCGTGCCTTCGTGTGCTTCGTGGTGCAAACAAAGGCGGGTTAGCCGCGGATGATGTCCTCGCGCATGCGGCTGGCGATGCCGTCGGCCAATTGCTGCCATTCGGCCGCCAGAGGTGGCTCCAGGTGATCCTCGGTCGTGGCCTTGAAGTGGCGCATCCAGACGGCCAGGTCGGCCTCGGTCAGGTTCAGCGGTGCGTGCTTGCCGACCATGTCGATGGTCGGCGGTTGTTCCAGGCGCCCGCCCAGGTTCATGTACCAGAAATCGGCGATGCGTTTCACGTGATCCGGAAAATCCTGGATGCGCGCGAAGTGATGGCCGATCTGGGGATCGGCTGACAGGCGGCGGTAAAAGTCGTCGATCACCGCGCGGATGCGCTCGGCGCCGATCTTGTCGCACAGAGGTTCGAGCTTGCGAAAGGCCATTGGGGTCTCCTGACGGATCCTGCGACAGCCGGTAACCTGCACACTGACATGGAACCCGGATGCCAAGGATGAACCAATTCGATTCAACGGGCCCCGATGCCGTGGCGGCTGCGGTGGCCCAGTGTATTGCCGACCATACCGGAACGCCCTTTGAGCCAACAGGAAGCCAGGCCTGTTCCGGGGGCTCCATCAATCAGGCGCAGCGTTTCACCGGAAGCGACGGGCGGGCGTTCTTCGTCAAGCTGAGTGGGGGCGACGGCGCTGCGATGTTCGCGGCCGAGGCGCGCGGCCTGGAAGAACTCGCGCGCTGCGAACGCCTGAAAATCCCCGCTGTCGTCGGCACCGGATCGGCGGGCGGCACGCACTTTCTGGTGCTGGAGAACCTGGCGCTGGGCGGCCCCCGCGACGGGGTGGCTCTGGGGCACGGGATTGCCGACATGCACCAGAAGACCCGTCCGCGCTTCGGGCTGGATCACGACAATTTCATTGGCAGTACGCCGCAACCGAATGCCGAGCACGACGATTGGGCGGCGTTCTACCGTGATGAACGTCTGGGATTCCAGCGCCGGCTGGCGCGGGAGCGTGGGGCGGCGGGATCGTTACTCGGGGCGCTGGAGGAGCTGGAGTCCTCGCTGGGCGGCTTCTTTACCGATTATCAGCCGGTACCCTCCCTGCTGCACGGCGACCTGTGGAGCGGCAACTGGGGGTTCCTGGCGGATGGCAGCGTGACGATCTTCGATCCGGCGGTGTACTACGGCGACCGCGAGGCGGATCTGGCGATGATGGAACTGTTTGGTCACCCGGGCCAGGACTTCGTCGCCGCCTACGAGGAGATCCTGCCCATCGACCCCGGCTATGGCGTGCGGCGCACACTCTACAACCTCTATCACATCCTCAACCACGACCATCTGTTCGGCGGCGGCTACGGCGCCCAGGCCGAGCGCATGATCCGCCAGCTGCTGGCCGAACTGCGCTGATTGCCCCGCCACGACGCGCTCTTGACCTGTCCCTTCTTCGTGTATTCGTGCGCTCCGTGGTGGAACAGGGTTTCAGCGGCCGAGTTCGCGCGAGCGTTCGGCGGCTGCGGTCATGGCCCGGCGCATCAGTTCGCGCAGGTCGCCGTCTTCCAGGACCTGCAGGGCGCGTTCGGTCGTCCCACCCGGTGAGGTGACGCGGTGGCGCAGTTCGGCGGCGCTCTCGTCGCTCTCCGCGGCCAGGCGGGTGGCCCCGGCCAGGGTGCCAAGGGTCAGTTCCAGTGCCGTGTCCGCCGGCAGGCCCAGCGACTGCGCGGCCTCCTGCATCGCCTCGATCATCAGGAAGACGTAGGCCGGTCCGCTGCCGGAGGTGGCGGTCACGGCGTGCATCTGTTCCTCGTCCTCCACCCAGATCGCGCGGCCCACCGCCTCCAGCAGCCGGGTGGCCGTGGCGCGATCCTCGGGGCTTGCGGTGGGGGCGGCGTAGAGTCCGGTGACCCCGGCGCCGACCAGGGCCGGGGTGTTCGGCATCGCGCGGACCAGGCGTGTGCTGTCGCCCAGCCACCCGGCCAGCTGGGCAGTGGTGATGCCCGCAGCTACCGAGATCACTAGCGGCTGACCCTGCTGCACCGCATCGCGCAGCGTCGGGGCGAGCTCCGGCAGGGTCTGTGGCTTCACCGCAAGCACCAGGGTGGCGCTCTGGGCCGCCAGTTCGGCGGCGCTACCACTGGCGAGCCCCGGGTAACGCGCCTGCAGATCGCGTACGCGCTCGGCGCCCTTGTCGGCGATGGCGATGCGTTCGGCGGCATGGCCGGACTGGACCAGCCCCTGAAGCAGGGCCTCACCCATGTTGCCGGCCCCGACGAAGCCGACCTCGAAGCGGTGTTCCGTCATGTGGATTCCTTTGGTTTGGATTGGCGCGGGCCGAACAGGGCGGTGCCGATGCGCACGATGGTTGCCCCCTCGAGAATGGCGGCCTCGAGATCGCCTGACATCCCCATGGACAGCGTATCCAGCGAATGGCCCCCTGCGTTCAGGGTATCGCGCAGGGCGCGCAGGCGCGCGAAGGGTTCCCGCTGTAGCGGGATGTCGTCGGCGGTGGCCGGAATGGCCATCAGCCCGCGCAGTGCGAGGCCGGGCAGGTCCTGCACTGCGGCGGCCAGGGCGGCGACCTCCCCGGGTGCGACGCCGGCCTTTTGCGGTTCCTCGCTGATGTTGACCTGCAGGCATACCTGCAGCGGCGGCATGCCCTCCGGACGCTGATCCGACAGGCGCCGGGCGATACGCTCGCGGTCGACGGTATGCACCCAGGCGGCGCGTTCGGCCACCGCGCGGGTCTTGTTGCCTTGCAGCGCGCCGATGAAGTGCCACTCGAGGTCGAGTGGCGCGGGTGCCGCTTCCAGGGTGTCGTACTTGTCCACCAGCTCCGGGGCGTAGTTCTCGCCGAAGGCGGACTGTCCCAGCGCATGCAGGGCACGGATCTCGTCCGCACCGCGGGTCTTGCTGACGGCCAATAGACGGACCGAATCCGGGTCGCGTCCGGCCTCGCGGCAGGCGGCCTCGATGCGGGCTCGAACGGTGCTCAGGGCATGGTCTGGTGTGGTCATTTCCCTATGATATAGTCCGGAAGAACACAAGGTCACCGCGGATTTTCGCGCGGGCCTTCATAAGCGACAGGGGGTGGTGGTCGTGGCTGCCACCAGGGCGTTGGCGCGGGTCGGCGTTACGCCCGACAACAGGGGGATGCATGGATATCACGCAGTTGCTGGCCTTTTCGGTCAAGAACGGGGCCTCGGACCTGCACATCTCTGCGGGCATGCCGCCGATGGTACGTATCGACGGCGACATGCGCCGGGTGAACGTGCCGGTCATGGACCACAAGGAGGTCCAGGGCCTGATCTACGACATCATGAACGACCGCCAGCGCAAGGACTACGAGGAGTTCCTGGAGACAGACTTTTCGTTCGAAATCTCGGGGCTGGCGCGTTTCCGTGTCAACGCCTTTAACCAGGATCGTGGCGCAGCGGCGGTCTTCCGTACCATCCCCTCCAAGGTCCTGACGCTGGAAGAGCTGGGTGCCCCGCGCATCTTCGAGGAGATATCGGACTATCCGCGCGGCATCGTGCTCGTGACCGGCCCGACCGGTTCGGGCAAGTCCACCACGCTGGCGGGCATGGTCAACCACCGCAACGAAAACGACTACGGGCATATTCTCACCATCGAGGACCCGATCGAGTTCGTGCACGAATCGAAGAAGTCCCTGATCAACCAGCGCGAGGTACACCGTGACACCCACGGCTTCAGCGAGGCCCTGCGCTCGGCCCTGCGCGAGGACCCGGACACCATCCTGGTCGGCGAACTGCGTGATCTCGAGACCATTCGCCTGGCCCTGACCGCGGCCGAAACCGGCCACCTGGTGTTCGGCACCCTGCACACCAGTTCGGCGGCCAAGACGATCGACCGCATCGTCGACGTGTTCCCGGCGGCCGAGAAGGATATGGTGCGGGCCATGCTGTCGGAGTCGCTGCGTGCGGTCATCGCGCAGACCCTGATGAAGAAGATTGGCGGCGGGCGCGTCGCGGCGCACGAGATCATGCTCGGCACGCCGGCGATCCGGAACCTCATCCGCGAAAACAAGATCGCGCAGATGTACTCGACCATCCAGACCAGTTCCGGCTCCGGCATGCAGACGCTGGACCAGTGCCTGAAGGACATGCTCGCGCAGGGCGTGATCAGCCGCGAGGACGCTCGCCGCAAGGCCAGCAACCCGGATTCCATCTGACCACCACGCCGCCGATGCGCTTGACCGTCGGACCGGGTACCAAGGGAGAACGCCATGGATCGTGACAAGGCGATCAAGTACATGCACGACCTGCTGCGGGCCCTGGTGGACCGGGACGGGTCGGATCTGTTCATCACGGTGGGCATGCCGCCGGCGGCAAAGATCGACGGTCGCGTGGTGCGGATGACCGAACAGAACCTGACGCCCTCGCATACCCAGGCGCTGGTGCGTTCGATGATGAACGACAAGCAGTCGGCCGAGTTCGAGCGCCACCAGGAGTGCAACTTCGCGATTGGCTTACAGGGTGTGTCGCGTTTTCGCGTAAATGTCTTCACCCAGCGTGGCAGCCCGGGCATGGTGCTGCGAACCATCAATTCCGTGATCCCGAAGTTCGAGGACATCCAGATGCCGCCGCAGCTGGAGAAGATTACCCAGGAGCGTCGTGGCCTGGTGATTTTTGTGGGTGGCACCGGCTCGGGCAAGTCGACCTCGCTGGCGGCCATGATCGGCTATCGCAACCGCACGACAGCCGACCACATCGTCACCATAGAGGACCCCATCGAGTTCGTTCACGAGCACGCGATGAGCATCATCACTCAGCGTGAAGTCGGGGTGGACACCGAGAGCTACGAGATCGCGCTGAAGAACACCTTGCGCCAGGCGCCGGACGTGATCCTGATCGGCGAGATCCGCGACCGCGAGACCATGGACTACGGCGTCGCCTTCGCGGAGACCGGGCATCTGTGCCTGTCCACGCTGCACGCGAACAGCACCAACCAGGCACTGGACCGCATCATTAACTTCTTCCCCGAGGACCGGCGCGAACAGCTGCTGATGGACCTGTCGCTGAACCTGAAGGCCGTGATTTCGCAACGCCTGGTACGCAAGGAAGGCGGCGAGGGCCGGGTGCCGGCGGTGGAGATCCTGATCAACACCCCGCTGATGGCCGACCTGATCCTGAAGGGCCAGGTGCACGAGATCAAGGAGCTGATGTCCCGTTCCCGCGAGCAGGGCATGCAGACCTTCGACCAGGCCCTGTTCGACCTCTACGAGCATCGCCACATCAGCTACGACGAGGCCCTGCGCAACGCCGACTCGGTGAATGATCTGCGCTTGCGCATCAAGCTCGATAGCCAGCGAGCCCAGGACGACGGAGCCCCCGCCGTAACGGATGAGGGCGAAGGCCTGTCCGTGGACGAGCGCGCCGAGGACTTCAACCTGCGTTAGTCGTTGGGGAAACAGAAAACATGAGCCAGTTGCAGATCGAGCCCTACCTGAAGTTGATGGCCCAGAAGGCCGCCTCGGACCTGTTTTTTCTGACCGGCGCGCCGGCCAGTATCAAGGTCGACGGCGCGCTGCAGCCCATCTCGCGCAAGGCGCTGGCGCCCGGTCAGGCCGAGAGCATTGCGCGCGAGCTGATGAGCGAGCACCAGGCCGAGATCTTCGACCGCGAGACGGCCGTCAACTTCGGCCTGTCGCGCGAAGGCCTGGGACGCTTCCGCGTGAATGTCTACCGCCAGCGCGGCGAGGTCGCGATGGTGATCCGCTTTATTCGGGTCGCCATCCCGACCATCGAGCAGCTCGGGCTGCCCGAGGTGCTCAAGCAGTTTGTGGCCTACAACGACGGGCTGATCCTGATTGTCGGGGCCACCGGCACCGGGAAGTCGACCACCCTGGCGTCGATGATCGATCACCGCAACACGAACCAGAGTGGGCATATCCTGACGGTCGAGGACCCAATCGAGTTTCTGTTCAGCCACAAGCGTTCTATCGTCGGTCAACGCGAGGTCGGGATCGATACCCCCAGCTACGACCACGCCCTGCAGGAGGGCATGCGCGAGGCCCCGGACGTGATCATGGTCGGCGAGGTCCGCTCGCGCGAGACCATGCGCGCGGCGCTGACCTATGCCGATACCGGGCACCTGGTCCTGACCACCCTGCACGCGACCAATGCCACCCAGGCCCTGGATCGAGTGATCAACCTGTTCCCCGAGGACAACCGCCCGCAGATCCTGTCGGACCTGTCACTGAACCTGCGTGCGATCGTCGCCCAGCGCCTGCTGCAGACCAAGGACGGTCGACGCGTTGCCGCGCTGGAAATCCTGGTCAACACGCCTTATATCTCCGAGCTGATACGCGACGAGAAGATCAGCGAGATCAAGGAGATCATGGCCAAGGGGAGCTCCGTGGGCATGCAGACCTTCGATCAGGCGATCGTCAAGCTGTTCAAGACCGGTGACGTCATGCTGGACGAGGCCCTGAACAAGGCGGATTCGCGCGCCGATCTCGAGTGGCGCTTGAACTTCGGGGGCGGGGTCGCCTCCGCCGACGAGACCGAGGAAGAGTTGAAGCTCCCCGACCGCTAGGGAGACGCTGATGGAATCACGCGTTCGCGGTGGTGCCCCCTGTTTTCCGGGACAAGGCGTGGTGCGCAGCCGGTAGTGGTTCTACCGGCAAGTGCCGCAACGCAGGATCGGGGAACAGGGGGCACCAACCCCGAAGGGGCTCGGCCGCTTTTGAGCGCGCACGGCGTTGCGGCTCCCTTGTGCAGAGTGACTGCACGGCAGTCACCGCGCCTTGTTCGCACGCAAAAGCGACTCGAGCGCGAACGCGTGATTCCATCAGCGTCTCCCTAGGAGCCTGCTCGCAGGCGAAGCCCCTGCCAAAGCCGGTTCCGGGGTTTTGCCTCAGGCGCTCGTCGGCTCCGGGAACACATCGGCGGCCGCGAACACCGGACCGTCCACACAGACCCGTTTCATCGCCACCCCATTTGGAGTGCGCACCGGGACCGTGCACCCGGCACAGCCGCCTACCGCGCAGGCCATGAACTCCTCCAGCGATACCTGGCAGGGGAGATCGAACTCCGCCGCCAGTTCGGCGCAGGCGGCGAGCATCGGATGGGGGCCGCAGGCGAAGATTTCCACTTGCGCGCGTTCCTCCGGTGCGAGTCCGGCGAGCCACGCGCGCCCCAGGTCCGTGACGAAACCGTCATAGGCGCCCGGCAACCCGGCCTTGGAGGTCAGGCGGCAGGCGACCCCCCAGTCTTCCAGTAGCGGCAGGGTCGCGATGGCCCCGTCCGGTAGGCCCGACCAGAGGATCTCCGACGGGCGGGCATGAAAGGGAAACGGCACCTCGGAGCCCAGCACCGCATGGGTTTTCCCCGCCTCGCCCTGAAGATGCAGGCGGTGGGCGAGGAAGATCATCGGCGGGATGCCGACCCCGCCCCCCAGCAGCAGGCGCCTCGGACGTTCCGGATTCAGGCGAAACGGCTGGCCAATCGGGCCCAGTACGCTGAGGGTATCGCCCTTTGCCTGCTGCGACAGGGCGCGCGTGCCGTCACCGACCACCTTGTAGAGGAACTCCACCCAGCCGGCCTCGCGGTCCACGCGCTGGATCGATAGCGGGCGGCGCATCAGCAGGCGCGGGGCGCATTGCAGATGGGCAAACTGCCCGGGCTGTGCCGCGCGGGCGCACTCGGGCGCAAGGACACGAAGGATCCACTGGTCCGCACCGGCGTCATGGTGGTCCAGGATGCGGCCTTCCTCCTGGAAGATCGTGCCTCGGTGCTTCCGGTCGGCGGTTTGGGTCGTGCTCATGCGGTGTCCTCGGCGGGGCGGGTCCAGACCGGGCGTCCGGCGACCCAGGTCTCGCGGACCTGTCCGGCGAAGGTCCAGTTGAAGAAGGGCGTGTTGTGGCCTGCGCTCAGCCAGTCTTTGCGGCGGACCTCGTGCATTGCGGCCGGGTCCCACAGCACGAAGTCGGCGCGCGCGCCCGCGCTCAGGCGTCCCTGGGCAAAGCCGAGGATATCGGCCGGCCCGGTGGTGACCCGGGCCAGTGCGTCGTGCAGGCTTAGCAGTCCGTCCTCGACCAGGCGCAGCGTCAGCGGCAGCAGGGTCTCCAGCGCCGAGATGCCGGGTTCGGTACTGGCGAATGGGCCCAGCTTGCCATCCGGTTCATGTGGCTGGTGGTCGGAGCAGATCGCGCTGATGTCGCCGCGCGCGACGGCCGCGCGCAGGCCGTCGCGGTCGCGCTGGCCGCGCAGTGGCGGGATCACGTGGCAGTTCGGGTCGTATTCGGCGACGTCGACCTCGGTCAGGAACAGCTGGTGGGCGGCCACGTCTGCGCTCACCGGCAGACCGTCGGCACGTGCCTTGGCGATCATCTCCGCGCCGCGGCGGGTCGACAGCCGGGCCACGTGGACCCGCGCCCCGGTCTGCTCCACCAGCGCCAGGATGGCGCCCAGCGCCGCGGTCTCGGCGGCCTCGGGGATGCCGGCCAGCCCCAGGCGGGTGGAGACTGCGCCCTCGTGCATGCAACCGGAGCCGGTGAGGGCCGGGTCCTGCGCCGAGAGCACGATGGTCAGCCCAAAGGTGGTGGCATATTCCAGTGCCCGGCGCAGAACCAGCAGGCTGGCCAGTGGTTTGCTTGCGTTGCTGACTCCGCGTGCGCCGGCCTGCATCAGGGCGGCCATCTCGGCCAGCTGCTGCCCCTCCAGCTGATGGGTCAGTGCGCCGAGCACGTACACGCGTACGCCGCAGGCCTGGCGGGCGCGGCGATTGATCAGCTCGATCTCGGCGGGCGAGTCGATCGGTGGCTCGGTATCCGGCGGGACGACCACGCTGGTAATGCCGCCGCGGGCCGCGGCCAGGGTCTCGCTGGCGACGGTGGCCTTGTGTTCCTGGCCCGGTTCGCGCAGGCGCGCGGCCAGGTCGATTAGACCGGGGATCAGCCACAGCCCGCTGCCGTCGATGCGCCGGCGGGGCTCGAAGCCGTCCGGGATCTGGCCGCGGGCGAGGATCTCGCTGCCCTGCACGCATAGCGCGCCGACCGCGTCGAAGCCGTCCACCGGATCAAGGATGCGGGCGTTCTCGATCAGTACGCTCATGCCTGGTGGGCCCCCATGACCATGGACATCACCGCCATGCGTACCGAGATCCCGTAGGTCACCTGTTCGAGGATCACCGAGTGCGGTCCGTCGGCCACGGCGGATTCGATCTCCACCCCGCGGTTGGCGGGTCCGGGGTGCATGACCAGGCAGGTGGGGTGCGCCAGTTGCAGCCGCCGCGAGGTCAGGCCGAACAGTTGGTAGTACTCGTGTTCGGAGGGCAGGTGGGCGTGTTCCATGCGCTCGCGCTGCAGGCGCAGCATGATGATCACGTCGACGTCTTTCAGGCCGGCGTCGAGGTCGTTGTAGACGTGTACGCCCAGCTGGTCGACATCCGCCGGCAGCAGCGAGCAGGGCGCGACCACGCGGACCTCGCCGGTCTGCAGGATGTTCAGCGCGTGGATCTGCGAGCGCGCGACCCGCGAATGCAGGATGTCGCCGACGATCGCGACCTTGAGTTTGGTGAAGTCGCCCTTGTGGCGACGGATGGTGAACATGTCCAGCAGCGCCTGGGTCGGGTGCGCATGGCGCCCGTCCCCAGCGTTCAGCACGCTGATCCCCGGGGCTACGTGGCGAGCGATGAAATGGGCGGCCCCGCTCTCCTCGTGGCGCACGACGAACATGTCGACATTCATCGCCTCGATGTTGCGCAGGGTGTCCAGCAGGCTTTCGCCCTTTACCGCCGAAGAGGTGTTGATGTTCACGTTCAATACATCGGCGGACAGGCGCTTGGCGGCCAGCTCGAAGGTGGTGCGGGTGCGGGTGCTGGCCTCGAAGAACAGGTTGACGATGGTCTTGCCGCGCAGCAGCGGGACCTTCTTCACCGCCTTCTCGTTCATGTTGGCGAATGATTCGGCGGTGTCCAGGATCTCGGTCAGGAGCTCGCGGTTCAGCCCTTCGATGGTCAGCATGTGGCGCAGCTGGCCGTCATCGGTCAGCTGCAGGCGGTTGGGCAGCGGGCCCGGTTCGGGCAGCCGCGCGCCGGGGTGGGCGATCTGGGTCTCGGTCATCCGTTGTGCATCCGGCGGGTCAGGCCTTCAGGTCCTCGGGATCGATCGTCACCCGTTCCAGGCGTAGTGGCTCGGGGCCGCGCAGCTTGATCTGTTCGGCCTTGCCGAGCTCCATGTGGGCGCCGACGATCGCCGCCGCGATCGGCAGCTCGCGACCGTCGCGTTCGACCAGCACCGCGAGGGTCACCGAGGCCGGACGGCCATAGTCGAACAGCTCGTTCAGCGCCGCACGGATGGTGCGGCCGGAGTACAGGACGTCATCCACCAGCAGCACGTGTTCCCCGTCGAGATCTTCCGGCAGTTCCGACGGGCGCACCTGCGGGTGCATGCCGATGCGCGAGAAGTCGTCGCGGTAGAAGCTGATGTCCAGCTTGCCCAATGGGCGCTCCACCCCAAGGCGTTCGCGCAGGTGCTCCGCGATCCAGACGCCGCCGGAATGGATGCCGACCACGATGGGTGCGGCGATCCCGTGGGTTTTCAGGTAGTGGCGGGCCTGCTCGGCCATGTCGTCGAGCAGGGTCGGGACGTCCGGTGTCGTCATGATGCATTCTCCAGAAACCAGCCTTCGAGGATGACCGCGGCGGCGTGGGCGTCCAGCCCCGGGTCATTGCGTCCCGGCCGGCGTCGCTCGCGGGCCAGATGAGATGTCAGGTGCTCGTCGCACCAGTATACCGGTTGCCCGTAGCGCTCTTCGAGCGTGCGGGCAAAGGCGCGGATACGTCGGGCCAGCGGTGTGGGCTTGCCATCGGCCTGGGTTGGCCATCCGACCACGAATCCTTCCGGGCCCCATTCCGCGACCAGGGTGTCAATCGCGGGCCACAGATCGGGCGCATCGCTGGTGAGCGTGCGCAGGCCGCGCGCTGAGCCCATGATCTCCTCGCCCACCGCGACCCCGATGCGGCGCCGCCCGTAGTCGAAGGCCAGCAGTCCCACCGTCAGGCGTGGCCGGAGGCCGGGCTGATCAGGTTGACGTCGATGCCGATGAGTTCGGCGGCGGCGCGCCAGCGCTCGGCGCTGGGGCGATCAAACAGGATGTCGGCGTCGGCGCGGGCGGTGAGCCAGGCGTTCTCGGCCAGTTCGCTTTCCAGCTGGCCGGGGCCCCAGCCGGCATGGCCGAGCGTGATCAGGATCCTGCGGGGCCCCTGGCCCGCGTTGATCGCCTCGAGGATATCGCGCGAGGTGGTCAGCACGATGGAGTCGGTGATGGGCTGGCTGCCGCGCCAGGTCTGCTCGGCGGAGTGCAGAACGAAACCGTGTTCCGGCTGCACCGGGCCGCCGCGATAGACCGGCATCTCCGGCAGATCCTCGCCGGGTTCCAGCTCCACATGCTCCAGCAATTCGCGCAGCGAGAACTCGGTGGGCTGATTGATGACCAGGCCCAGCGCACCTTGTTCGTCGTGATCGCAGATATAGGTGACCGCATGGCTGAAATAGCCATCGTTCAGGCTCGGCATGGCGATCAGGAAGTGATCGCGCAGGCAGTCGGGCTCGTGACGGGCGGGCGTCGGCTTCATGCCACCAGTATCGATGCTGACTCTGCAGGTCGCAAGGAAGGCCGGGGCGGTTTTTCCGATCCCGTGTGCGCCGCCGTTAATTGGTGTCTCCCTAGCGGATCTGTTCCATCTGGTCGCGGCGGAAGGCCCAGGTGCGGGTAATCACCAGTTCGTCGTATTCCTCGCGCATTGCCTCGGTGAACGGCGCGTACGGGGCCGCCAGTTCCACGATGCGGATGGCGGCCTGGTCCAGGACCGGCTCGCCCGAGCTGCGGGCGACCTCGATGTTGATCAGTTCGCCCTCCGGGTTCAGGCGGACCGACAGGACCAGGGTCCCGGAGAGGCCGCGGCGACGCGCCTCGTCCGGATAGTTCACGTTACCCAGGCGTTCCACCTTGTTGATCCAGGCCTGCAGATAGGCGGCTTCGGGGGCGCTGCGCGCGGCCAGGCTGTCCAGATAGCGGGTGCGGCTGGCGCGGGTGGAGAATGTCTGGCGCTCTTCCGCCGGTGCCGCCCGCGCGCTCTCCAGGCCGCGATTCATCAGCGTCGCGGCGGAGGGTCGGTCCTCGGCATCGGGGGCTTCCAGCGGCTCGGGGTCGGCGACCTCGGGCGGCGCGGCACGCTCGTCCGGGGTGTCGGCGGCGATTTGTTCCGGTTCCGGCTCGGGTTCCGGCTGCGCCGGGTCCATGATCAGCGGGCCGGCCTCCGGCAACGGTGCGTCGAGGCCCTCCGGCTCGGGCTCGCCGACGCCGGCATCCTCCGCATCCGGCGCCTGCGCCTCGCGGATCTCCTCGCCTTCACCGCTCGCGGCCTGGTCGCGGGTGGCGATGTGCTCGACCTCGGCGTCCAGTTCTGGCGGCGGGGCATCGGGGTCGGTGACCCAGGTGATGTCCAGGGGCTCGCGGGTGGGTGCCTCGATCGGATCGACCGCGAAGCCGATCCCCAGGATGATCAGCGCGTGCGCGACCACCGCGAGGAAGATCATGGTCCCCAGGTGGTCCTGTACGCGGGGCGCCTCCGGCGGGGGCGTGCCGGCTGGCGGTCCGGCGAGGGCGTTCGAGGCGGTATTCGCTGTCACGTCCCCTCCGGCCCACGGCGGGCGCACACGGCCCCGGGGCCCGTGGGGCGGGCCGGGCTGGCGCTAATGATTGGGCGTGGGGTTGTGGACATGGCGCTGGATTCGCGGGTCGGCGAGTACGTGGGCGGTCAGTATACCGGTCAGTCCGCCGGTGATCAGAGCGGCGAGCAACAGTGGCGGCAGCACCAGCGGCAGGTTGGGGTGCGGGATGATGATTGCCCAGGCGAGCAGAAACTGCCCGGTGATGTGAGCCATCGCGGCAGCGATGGCCAGGCCCACCGGGCCGACATGCCGGGTGGCGAAGGGGCGCAGGGCGGCCAGCAGGGCGAGGCTCGCCAGGGCGCCGGCCAGCGACAGCCAGAACGCCGGGCTCAGCAAGGTCCCCAGCAGCAGGCTGCTGCCGACTACCCGGATCAGGGTGACCGCGACGGCCGCGCGCCAGCCGAGGACCAGCAGGGTGATCAGGGTGACGATGTTGGCCAACCCTGGCTTGATGCCCGGGACCGGGCTGGGGATGGCGGCCTCGAGGATCTGGATCCCGATGGCCATGGCGGCCAGCGCGGCGATCGCCTGGTCGCGGGTGTCGGTCCCGGCATGCGGATCGCCGGTCATCGTGGGCACATCAGTAATGCAGGCTGTCGAAGCCCGGTTCCGTGCCGAGGACCTGGAGGGTCAGCCGGTTGGGCAGGCTCACGGCGATCTCGCCGTGGGCCTGCAGCCAGCCGCTGGCCTCGCAGATGTTCTGGCGCCCGGGGGAGTCGGCGCAGCGGGCCCGGCCAGGTTCGATCTCGATGTGGGTGATCCCGGCCGGACCGTGGATCTCGAGGACCCGGGCCCGGTCCAGTGGTTCGTGCTGCGGGGTGGCCCCAGCCTGACTGATGACCAGTACCCGGGCATCTCCCGAAGGGCTGTAGGCCAAAACGAAGGCCGCGACTACGACCCCCGCAGCCAGAGCTCCGATCAGGGTATCGCCCCAGCGCAGCAGCCTGTGGTTCACGGCAGTTCGCGTACCACGAACGGCTCCCGGTCGGGGCCGAGTTGCACGCGATCGGCGAGCGCTGGCGTGGCCTCGATGCGGTCGTCCAGTACCACCAGGGCCTGCTCGATGCCCATCTTGCGGGCGTACTCCAGCCACTCGTCGGGCCCGGCGATCATTAGCGTGGTGGCGGCGGCGTCGGCCAGCGCCGGGTCGTGGTGGAGCACCGTGGCGCTGTCGATTCCCTGGCTCGGGCGGCCGCTGCGCGGGTCGATGACGTGGTGGATGCGCTCGCCTTCCCACTCGTAGCCGCGCTCGTAGTCGCCGGAGGTGAACAGGGCCTCGCCGGCGTCCAGTTCAATGCTGCCGAGCACGCCGCCATGTGGATGACGGATGCCGACCCGCCAGGGCCGTTCGCTGGGGCGGCCCAGGGTCATCAGGTCGCCGCCGGCGTTGAAGATCGCGGCCTCGACGCCGTGATCCGCCAGTAGTTCCAGCACGCGTTCTACCGCCAGGCCCTTGGCCAGCCCGCCGAAGTCGAGCTGCAGGTCCGGATGCATTCCGCGCAGGCGCACGCCGTTGCGTTCGATGTCCTGCATGCGGGGCGGGTCGTCCAGCAGCTCGGCCAGGGTGGCCTCGTCCGGGGGTGGGCCGTCGGGTTCGTCCTGATGGAAGCCCCAGGCGGCGACCAGCTTGCCCAGTGCGGGGTTGAACAGCCCGTCGCTCAACGCCTCCATCTCGCGACCGTGCTCGATCAGCGGCAGCACCGAGGGTGGGGCGCTGAACTCGCCCTGCAGGGCGAGTAGCTCGTTGGTGCGCCCGAGCGACCCGGGTTCCCATGCATGCCAGGAGGTATGCAGGATTTCCAGTTCCTCCTGAACCGCGATTCCGATCGCCTCCACGTCGTATTCGCCGGCCGGGTAAAGGCTGAGATCCACCAGCGTGCCGAAGGCGTAGAAACCAAGCTGTTCCGTATCCGGTTCCTCGCGGCCGCAGGCGGCCAGGAGGGCGGCCGCGAGCAGCAGGGGCAGGGTTCGAGTCAATACGGAGCGCATGCCGCTCATCCTTCGATCGGGCGAGTGAGGTAGTCGATGTACTGGCCGGCCAGGTCGTCTCCGCCTGCCGCGTCCAGTTCGCGGACACCGGTGGGGCTGGTGACGTTGATCTCGGTCAGGGAGTCCCCGATCACGTCGATGCCGACGAAGTCCAGCCCGCGGGCCTTCAGCTCCGGGGCGATCTCGTGGCAGATCCAGCGATCGCGTTCGGTCAGGGGCACGGCCTCGCCCCGGCCGCCGGCGGCCAGGTTGGCGCGGCTTTCGCCCGCGGCCGGGATGCGTGCCAGGGCGTGGTCGTAGGGCTCGCCGCCGATCAGGATGATGCGCTTGTCCCCGGCGCTGAACTCCGGCAGGAAGCGCTGCGCGACCACGCTGCGCTGGTCGAACTCGGTGATGGTCTCGAGGATTACCGAGGTGTTCGGGTCGCCCTCGCGGACACGGAATACCGAGGCCCCGCCCATGCCGTCCAGCGGCTTGACCACGATGTCTCCCTGCGCCTCGAGGAAGGCGCGGATCCGGCCCCGGTCGCGGGTAATCACGGTGGGTGGGCAACACTGCGGGAAGTGGACGGTAAAGGCCTTCTCGTTGACGTCGCGCAGGGCTTGCGGGCGGTTCGATACCCGTACGCCGTCGCGCTCGGCGAGCTCGAGGGCGTAGGTCGCGTAGATGTACTCCAGATCGAACGGCGGGTCCTTGCGCATCAGCAGCAGGTCGAAGCGCGCCGCCGGACCTGTGACGGGTTCGCCCAGGGTGAAGAAGTTCTCGCGCCGGTCGTGCACTTCGATCGGGCGGCTCCGGGCCGCCGCCCGGCCCGCCTCGATCCACAGGTCGGCCGGCTCCAGGTAGTGGAGACGATGGCCGCGGGCCTGTGCTGCCAGCATCATGGCGAAGGTGGTGTCCTTCCACGGTTTGATACCCGTGATCGGGTCCATCAGGATGGCGATGTTCTGGGCCACGTTGCCTCGCACGAACGGGATGTTCCGGGGAGTATGCCATGCCCGCCGGGGCCGTCGGTGACCCCGCAAGCTGGATCAGCGCCGCGCGCGTTGCGGCCCCCGGTATGCAATATCATTGTGTGCTGTTTGTCACAGAGCCCCGGTTCCGCTAGATTCGGGGCGAAATGACCTCAGGGGGAAAAGGTGTCTAACGCGCTTGCCGAAGCGGACTCGGCCACCGAGTTTCAGGGGCTCAAGGTCATGGTGATCGATGATAGCAAGACCATTCGGCGTACCGCCGAATCCTTGCTGCAGAAGCACGGGGCCGAAGTCATCACTGCCGTGGACGGCTTCGAGGCGCTGTCCAAGGTCGCGCAGTCGCGCCCGGACATTATCTTCATCGACGTCATGATGCCGCGCCTGGATGGCTACCAGACCTGCGCACTGATCAAGAACAACAGGGAATTCCGTGCCACGCCGATCATCATGCTGTCGAGCAAGGACAGCGTGTTCGACAAGGCGAAGGGGCGCGTTGTGGGGTCGGAGGACTACCTCACCAAGCCGTTTACCCGGGATGACCTCCTGGGCGCCATGCGCCGATACGCCAGTCCTGCGGCGTGATGCACAGCGTCGCCACTGCACACTAACCAAGGAAAGACGAACCCCATGGCCCGCATTCTGATCGTTGACGATTCGCCGACCGAAATCCATGTCCTGCGCACGATGCTCGAGAAAAACGGGCACTCGGTGACCACCGCCGAAAGTGGCGAGGATGGGGTGGCCGCCGCCAAGTCGCAGGTGCCGGATCTGGTCCTGATGGATGTAGTGATGCCGGGCCTCAATGGCTTCCAGGCCACGCGTCAGCTTTCCCAGGCGGATGAAACCGCGCACGTCCCGGTGGTTGTGGTCAGCACCAAGGATCAGGCCACCGACCGGGTCTGGGCGATGCGTCAGGGGGCTCGCGACTACATCACCAAGCCAGTGGTCGAGAAGGACCTGCTGGCCACCATCGGGAAATATCTGTCGGCATGAAGACCGACCTGTCCTCGCCGTTTGCGCTGATTGCGAGCCTTGATCGTGAAGGGCGTCGCGTCAATCGCGAATTGCGGCGGGACATCGGGACCGGCTGGCGCGGCGTCCTGTTGCGGGTTGGCGATTTCCGCTTCCTGGTCGATATGGACTCGATTGCGGAGGTCGCCGACCCGATGGCGCTGACCCGCGTGCCGCTGGCGGATTCCGCCGTGCTCGGCGTGGGCAATCTGCGGGGTCTGGTGCTGCCGGTCTTCGACATGGGCAGGCTGCTCCTGGACCGGCCATTGCCGGACGACGCGACCGGGCAGCGCATCGTGGTGGCGCCTCAGGGCCAGGGCATGGCCGGGCTTCTAGTCAGCCAGGTCGAGGGGATGCGTCGTTGCATCCCCTCTCAGCGGCGCCTGGAGGTCTCGGTACCCGAGGCCGTCCGACCCTTTATTACTGGCGGATTCGATCTCGGGCACCGGTTGCACCCGGTGCTGGATCTGGACCTGCTACTCAATGACAACAATCGCTTTACCGGCACGGGCTTGGCCGGTGCATCCAATAGCGAACAGTCCGCAGCTCCCGTCTGATGACGGGGTTCGCGGTGCTGCGACAGGGAGTATGAACTGATGGGATCGAGTCGTCGCGCACGTAACTTCGTCCTCGGGGGCTTGCTGGTGCTGGCCCTGATCGCGACAGGCGGGGCCTTTACCTACCACGAGTACGAGCAGAGTCAGTACCGTGACCGGATCGCGCTGGCCAATGACTTGCGTCTGTTGTCGCAGCGTCTCGCCACCAGCTCGCTGGAGGCGGCAGCCGGCTCCGAGCAGGGATTCCGCGATCTGCAGTCCCTGCGCGATGACTTCGAGGCCCGCCTGGATCGAATCCGCCAGGGGGGTGACGGCCTGCAGCCACTTCCGGAACCCTTGCAAGAGGATATCGCCGCGGTGGATCGCGAATGGTCGGCGTACCGGGGCAACATCAACACCGTCATCCTCGGGCGTTCGGATATCCAGTTGATCACGGAATTTTCCGATGCGGTGGCCGCGTTTTCGCCGGAGCTCTCGCGCCTGTCCGACGATGTCGTGCGGCGCATGACCCGGATCGGCGAGCCGCCGGAGCAGGTCTATGTGGCCGCGCGCCAGACCATGCTGATTCAGCGTATTGCCAACAGCCTGGGTCGCGTGCTCCAGGGGGGCGCCGAGGCGGCCCCGGCGATCGAGCGCTTCGAGCGTGATGCAACGTTGTACGGCCGCGTGCTGGACGGCCTGATCGAGGGATTCGCCCCGCTGGGGGTCGAACCGGTCGATGACCCGCAAGCGCGTGCCTTGCTGATGGAGATCGCCACGCTGTTCGTCGCCTTTAGCGAGGCGGTGGAAGGCGTTCTGGATACCTCCACCCAGGTGTTCGAGGTCAATGCGGCGGCCTCCAATGTCGAGGCCAGCAGTGGTGCGATGCTGGAGACCACCGGTGACTTCGAAAACGCCATCACCGTTGAGGCCGAACGCGCGGGCGTGATCGCGCTCATCGGGTTCGGCTTCGGTGGCCTCGCGCTGCTGCTGCTGATCGCGATGGGTCTGTTCCTCTACCGCGATACCAAGCGCGAGCTGGCCGAGACCGAGGCGCAGAACGAACGCAACCAGCAGGCAATCCTGCGTCTGCTCGATGAAATGATGAACCTTGCGGATGGTGACCTCACGGTCAACGCGACGGTGACCGAGGACTTCACCGGGGCCATCGCGGACTCGATGAACTACGCGATCGAGAACCTGCGCACCCTGGTCGCGACGATCAACACGGTAGCGGCCGATATCAGCGAATCCTCGGCTTCCACGCGGTCCCAGGTGCTGGGGCTGGCCGAGAAGTCGGAAGAACAGGCCCGCGAGATCCAGCGCGCGGACGACGCGATCGAGGAGGTGTCGGGCTCGGTCGACAAGGTCGCCCGGGATGCCGAACAGTCGGCCTCCGTGGCACGTAACTCGGTGGAGATTGCAGCCCGCGGGGCGGGCACCGTGCGCCGTTCCATCGAGGGCATGGACAATATCCGCGAACAAATCCAGGAGACGGCGAAACGGATCAAGCGCCTGGGTGAATCGTCGCAGGAGATCGGCGACATCATCGGCCTGATTAACGACATCGCGGAACAGACCAACGTGCTCGCACTGAATGCCGCGATCCAGGCCTCCGCCGCGGGCGAGGCCGGGCGAGGCTTCGCGGTGGTGGCCGACGAGGTCCAGCGCCTTGCGGAGCGTTCCTCCAGTGCAACCCGTCAGGTGGAGGGACTGGTCAAGGCCATCCAGGCGGATACCAGCGAGGCCGTGAGTTCCATGGAGCAGAGTACCTCCAACGTGGTGCAGGGGGCCGAACTGGCCCAGGCCGCGGGCGAGGCGCTGTCCGAGATCGAGCAGGTCTCCAGTGATCTGGCGGATCTGATCGACGGGATCTCCTCGTCGGCGCGCAAGCAGTCCGAGATGGCGCAGGATGTGACCTCCATCATGGCCCAGATCCGCGAGATTACCTCCGAGACCACGCAGGGGACCCAGTCCACCGCGGCGGCGATCGGCGACCTGGCCCAGCTCTCGGCCCAGCTGCAGTCCTCGGTATCGGACTTCAAGCTGCCGGAGCCGGGCGGCACCACCGAACGCGTCGATGCTGCGATCGAGGGGGAGCCGGCTTCCGCCCCCGATCCGACCTCTTCCGACGAACAACGAGCCTGACGGCGGACGCGGCCGATGGCATCCAGCGCACTGAACTGGGTCCGCGACGAGCTCGACAAGCTGTTTGTCGAGGTCCAGGACGCGTTGCGACGGTACTCCGACGATCCGGGCTGTAGCGATTGTCTGGCCGAGGCGCGCAGTCGTGTCGAGCAGATCCGCAACACCCTGGTCATGGTCCAGGTCGACAGTGTGGTCCTGATCTGCGACGAGATGTTGCAGGTCCTGGGGCAGATCGAACGCGCTGACGAGCCGAATGTGGCCGCCACCGAGCCGTTGCTGCGGGCCGCCCTGCAGCTGCCCGACTACCTCGAGAACGAGGGC
Source organism: Thioalkalivibrio sp. ALM2T (assembly GCF_000381505.1). NCBI lineage: Bacteria > Pseudomonadati > Pseudomonadota > Gammaproteobacteria > Chromatiales > Ectothiorhodospiraceae > Thioalkalivibrio > Thioalkalivibrio sp. ALM2T. Next base: position 51,840 of record NZ_KB906563.1, on the reverse strand, counting down.
GATGGCGAATTGCCGTCGCCCATGATCCTTGTCCCTCTGCTGAATGAGTTGCGCACCAGTCGCGGCGCTTCGTTACTGCTGGATGTCGCGGCATTGATGCCGGACCCGCAGACAGTGGACGACGAGCGTGTAGGCTCGGGTGGCGATGTGCTCGACCCGGCATCTCGCGTCCCGCTGCTGCAACAGGCGCGTCGGCGCTTTCAGCGCGATCTGCTGGAATTGGTGCGCGGCGAAGATGCGACCGAACCGGCTGCCCGAATGCAGGCGACCGCCCGCGTGGTGGAGGAGGCCGTTCCGGCGGGCGAGGCCCGGCGCTTGTTCTGGGTCGCCGGTGCGATGCTCGAGGCGGTCGCCGAGGGCGGTGTCGAAGCCGATACCGACGTGCGCCGACTGGTCGGGCGGGTCGATCGCGAACTCGGACGCTATCTGAATGCCTTGTCGGCCCATGTGGAGGCCGGCAATGCCGGATCGGAACCGGAATACGAGGCATCGCCCGACCTGATCAAGACCCTGCTGTTCCACGTTGCCTGTGCGACCTCCGAGGGCGAACAGATCCTCGCCGTGCGCGAGGTATTCGGGCTCGACCGGTTGAGCCTCGTGGAAGGCGGTACCGGGGTGGGCCGTTCGGTCTACGACAACCTGCGCCAGGCCCTGGAAGACGACCTTGCCGAGGTCCGCGAGCGGCTGGATGTCCTGATGCGGTCACAGGTGCGGGGTGTCGACGACCTCGAGAGCCTGCGCGGGCAGGTCGAGCGTATTGGCTCGACACTCAGTCTTCTCGGGCTGGATGCCGGACAGGACCACACCGACGCCCTGATGGCATCGCTCACTCCCGAGCGCGCGGGCGCGGCGGATGAACAGGTCGACATGGTGCTGGCGGAGCACCTGCTGGCGCTGGAGTCCCTGCTGGAATCGGGTCTGCGCCGCAAGAGCGCCAGCCCCACGCCCCAGGCCGAATTCGATCGTGCGCTGGCGGCGGCCGTCTACAAGGAGGCCCTGGTGGATGTGCGCCGGGTCCGCGACATCTTCCTCGGATTCCTTGATGCCGGCGCGGACGCCTCTGGCGATGGACTCGACGAGGCCCGCGAGGGGCTGCGCCGGATCGAGGGCGCGATGTCGATGTCCGGCTTCGAGGCCCTGCACGCCCTGCTGGGCCCGCTGATCCGTCATCTCGATTCCCGCGCCGGCATGGCAGCGGCCGAACTCGACGAAGGCGAGATCGAGGCCCTTGCCGAGGTCCTTAGCAGTATCGAGGTCGCCCTGGAGTCTTCCGGACAGCCCTGGCGTGAACTGGACAGCGTCCACGAACGCGGGATTGCGGCCCTGCAACGCATTGGTGCGGTCTCCGGCGGCGGCGATGTCGCCGCCGTCCGTCTGGCTGCGGCCCCGGATGCGCCGGCGGCAGACACCGGGGCTGAAGTGGACCCCGCCGGCCTCGCCGAACCTCCGGTTTTCGATCTCGGCACATCCGGCGACGAACCTGGCGAAGAGCCATTGGACACGCTCGCCGCCGATGCCGATGCCGATGCCGCCGCCGCCGCCGATGCCGATGCCGATGCCGATGCCGATGCCGATGCCGATGCCGCGCCTGTCGTGCAGCCGGCGAGCCCGCTGCCCGCGGCCGGTCGCGATTCATTGCCTTTCGACGACACCGTGCTGGCGGAGCAGGTCCGCGGTCCCGACGTCGACCTGGAAATCCTGGAAATCTTCCTCGAGGAGGCGGACGAGGAGGTAGCCAGTCTGGGCGAACACTTCCCGCGCTGGCAGGCCAACCCGGCCGATCTCGACAGCCTCGCGGTCATTCGCCGTTCCTTCCACACGCTGAAAGGGTCGGGCCGGTTGGCCGGCGCCTTGCGCCTGGGCGAATTCGCCTGGGCCGTGGAGTCGTTCCTCAACCGCCAGCTGGATTCCGGCCAGGAGGCGGACCACGCCACGTTGCAGGTCATTGAGGACGGCATCGGCGTCCTGCCCGGGCTGGTGGCGGAGGTGCGTGACGATACCGGGCCGGTTACGCCGGTTCTGGACATTGCCCTGCGCCTGCGGGCGCTGGCCGCCGGCGAGCCGGAACCCGACGAGGCCGAGGCGGAAGACGACGAGCCGGCTGTGCGCGCTGCACCGCCGGGTGCGGACGCGGAGTTCGAGGCCCTGGCGCGTACCCTCGACGAACTGGACGCACCGGATTCGCTCGCAGGCGCCGAGACGACGGCCCCCGACCAAGACGAGGCGGCCGACGAGCTCCTGCAGGAGCCGGGCGCCTTTGTGCCCGATCTGCCGCCGGATGCCCTTGCAGCGGCGACCGACGAAACGGAATCTGCCGAGTCCGAGTACGGCGGAACCCTGGATTCGCCGTGGGAGACGGAAGAGCCGCCGGCGGCTGAGCGGTCTGCTGAACCGCTGGATCTCGACGCCCTGGAGCTTCCCGCCGATGCCTTCGAGGTGACCGAAGAGGCGCTGACCGAGGGCGACACGGTGGCCCCGGATGTTGGGGTCGAGGTCGGGGAGGATTCCGGTGCCGTCGAGGATGGTGCCCTCGAAGGCCCTGTCGACGGAGAGGCCGAGGCTGAAGAGCCGGAACTCCCGGCCGAGCCCGTGGCCGCTCGCATGGACACGGATCCCCAGCTGTGGCAAGTGTTTGCCGCCGAGGCGCAGGTCCATCTGCTCGCGCTGCGTGGCTGGCTGGACGAGTCCCAGTGGCGCCCGGATAGGGTCCCGAACCATGACCTGGAGCGGGCGCTGCATACCCTGAACGGCAGCGCCCGGACGGCCGATATCCGTGGCATTTATTCGGTGTGCGGACCGTTCGAACGGCTGATCCGGATCCATCGCGACATGGAATGGGCACTACCGTCGCAGGCCATCGAGTTGTTGCGGCAGCTGGAGACGTATGTCGCCGATGCAGTCGGCGACGAGGCGCCGGACCCGCTCAAGGTCCTGGATCCGCCGCCCTGGGCCCCGGAGGTCTATGCCCTGCTGGATACCGCGACCGCGGAACAGCTGCTGCGGACTGAAGATGATGCCAGCGAGGAAGAGTCGCCCGACTTCGACGACCTCGATGTCGCCGAGTCGGCCGCAGAGTCGGAACCGGAATCGGAGATCGACTGGGAGTTTGCCGAGGTCTTCATCGAGGAGGCGCGCGATATCCTCGAGTCTGCGTTCACGGCCCTGAATGGCTGGCGCGAGACTGGGGGGCGCCCCGGGCCCGATCAGAATGCCTTCCAGCGCGAAGTGCACACCCTGAAGGGCAGCGCCCGCATGGCCGGTTTCACCGTGGTCGGAGCCATTGCGCACGCCCTGGAAAGTGCATTGAGCGTGGAGACCGAGACCGGTCTGGAGCCGCGCGACGGCTTCTTCCAGCTTGCCGAACGGGCCTTGAGCGACGTACAGCGCCTGGTCGAGCGCGGGGTCGGGGCCTGGCAGATGGATGAATCGGCCAGCGAATCGCTGCCCGCGCTGCGCGCCTGGGCCGGGGGTGAAGCGGACGCCGAATCGACCGACGCGGAGCCCGAGGCGGATACGTTTGAGAGCGACGACTCCGAAGCCGAAGCCACCTCCGGGAAGGATCTGGAGGTCGAGGAGGCCCGAGCGGAGACGGACCGGCGCAGCCACGAGACGCCGGAGACCGAGGGTCGGCGGATCCAGGACCAGGTGCGCATGGATGCCGAGGTCCTCGACAGCCTGGTGAACAATGCCGGCGAGCTGGCGACCTTCCATCGCCGCTTCGAACAGACGGTTGGGCGGGTCGAGAGCCAGGTCGACGAACTGGAGCGCACCATCGCCCGTCTGCGCGACCAGCTGCGCAAGCTCGAGATCGAAACCGAGACCCAGATCCTGTTCCGGGTGGAGGAGGAGAGTGGCGAGGACGCCCTCGACTTCGATCCGCTGGAAATGGACCGCTATTCCGGCATCCAGCAGCTGTCCCGCGCGCTCGCCGAGAGTGTCAGTGACCTCGAGGCCTTGAAGCAGGAAGTCGGTGATGAGTTGCAGAATGCCGGGGGCATCCTTCTGCAACAGCGGCGCGTCGGGACCGATCTGCAGGACCAGTTGATGCGTCAGCGCATGGTGCGTTTCGCGCGCATGGCGCCGCGGCTACGGCGGGTGGTGCGCCAGGCGGGCGAGGATCTGGGCAAACAGGTCCGCGTCGAGTTCACCGGCCAGGGGGCCGAGCTGGACCGTGCCCTGCTAGAACGCCTGGTGTCGCCGTTGGAGCACCTGCTGCGCAATGCCATTGCGCACGGCATCGAAGGCGCTGCCGAACGGGAACAGGCACACAAGCCGGCGCAGGGCCAGATCGATGTCAGTCTGGAGCAGTCCGGCAGCGAGATCCGCTTGCAGGTCACGGATGACGGTCGGGGCATCGATGCCGAGGCGATCCGGGCGCGCGCGGCGGAGCGCGGGCTCATCGCGGCGGATGCCGAGGTCACGGATGCCCAGGCCCTGCAGCTCATCCTGCAGTCCGGTTTCTCCACCGCCGCCGAGGTCTCGCAGGTGGCGGGGCGCGGCGTTGGCCTGGACGTGGTGAACAGCGACGTGAAACAGCTGGGCGGCACGCTGGAGATCCAGTCGACGCCAGGCAAGGGCTCGCGTTTCACCATGCGCCTGCCATTTACCCTGGCGATCTCGCAGGCCTTGCTGGTGCAGGTGGGCGAAGAAACCTTTGCGGTCCCGATGGCCTCGGTGGAGGGCGTGGTTCGCGCGCGTTCCGAAGAGATCGATCGCCGGGACGACGAGGCAATCTACAACTACATCGGTCAGGACTACGCAGTGCGCGGGCTCGGTGACTTGATGGGTGTGGAGAGTCAGGCGGGCGTCGAACACTTGCCGGACCATCCGTTCCCGTTGTTGCTCGTGCGCGCCGATGATCAGCGTATCGCGTTGCGCATTGACGGCCTGCTGGGTAGTCAGGAGGTTGTGGTGAAGTCGGTGGGCCCGGTCCTCAGTCGTATCCCGGGTGTGGCCGGTGCCACCCTCCAGGGCGATGGTTCGGTCATGCTGATTCTTGATCTGAGCATGTTGGTGCGGTTTGCCTCCGCGACGGCGTCCCTGGCGGAGGCGCCGCAGGCTGTTGTCGAGACGGCGAGCGCGAAACGGATCATGGTGGTGGATGACTCGATTACCATTCGCAAGGTCACCGCGCGCCTGCTGACGCGCCACGGCTACGACGTGGTCACGGCTCGCGATGGTCTCGATGCGGTGGGCCTGCTGGACGAGCGGCGCCCGCAGCTGATCCTGCTGGACGTGGAGATGCCGCGCATGGACGGCTTCGAGTTCGCCGCCCACGTGCGCGATCATCCGGACTTCGGGCGGGTGCCCATCATCATGATCACCTCGCGCAGCGGGACCAAGCACCGCGAGCGAGCCAACCGTCTCGGGGTCAACGGTTATCTCGGGAAACCGTATCTGGAGAATGACCTGCTGAACGCGATCCGCGAGCAACTCGAAGGGATACCGGCATGAGCGAGGAAGCACAGGGTCAGGCCGTCGAGGCGGTGATCGTTCAGCTGGATAGCGGCTCCATCCTGCTCCCGCGCAGCGCCTTTCTCGAGGTGACCACCCGCGCCGGGGCCGTCCAGCAGGAATCCGAGCATTCGGATGTCCCTTGGCTGCAGCCCAACCTGATCTGGCAGGACGTGCAGGTGCCGGTGATCAACGTGAACCAGTTGCTAGACCCGGGCCGCGACAGCGGCGAGGATCGCCGGCGGTTCACCCGCCTTCTGGTGATGCAGGCGGTGATGCAGCCGGATCACCTGCCGTTTTATGCCCTGGAGGTGCGCGGTACGCCACATCCGGTGCAGATCACTGCGCAGAATATCTACGCGCTGGAGGACGTCGACGCCACTCCGTGGTCCTGGCGGGTGAAGGCCTCGGGCGTGACGACTCACTTGCTTCGGCTGGATACCCTCGAGCAACGTCTGCTCGAGCTTGCGGAGACGCAGCCAGCCTGATCAGTGCGGCGGCGACCCCAGACGACACCACCGGAGCGGTTCCCGCCTGATGTGACTAGCCTCGAAGGTCCCCGAGGCGCGCCTGCACCAGGGTGATCAGGGCGATCGCCGCCGTCTCGGTGCGCAGGGTCCGCGGGCCCATGCCCACGCCCAGAAATCCGCCGGCCCGGGCCTGCTCGCGCTCCGCGGGTGTTAGCCCCCCTTCCGGTCCGATATACAGCGCCACTGCGCCGGGCGGGTGCCCGTGGGCGACCAGGCGCTCATCCAGCCCGGGCGCGCCTTCGTCGGCGAGCAGCCCAAGGCTGTCCGGGCATTCCGCGAGTGCGGCCGCGGGTGGGGCCGGTTGATGTAGCGCTGGCAGTTCATTGCGGCCGCATTGTTCCGCGGCGGCTTGCAGGATGCCCTGCCAGTGCCGCTGGCGCTTCTCCAGTCCCTTGTGGGCGGCGGCCGAACGCGAGCGCTCGCACAGCACCGGGCGGATGGACTGTGCGCCGAGCTCCACGGCCTTCTGAATGGCCAGGTCCATATGGTCGCCACGGGCCACGCCCTGCAACAGGTGGATCGGAAACACGGGATGGGTCGGGGCGGCGGCACGGTCGCCCAGATGGAAGGTGCCGTGGCGTCGGTCGGTGAGTTCGAGGGTCGCGTCGAATTCGTTGCCGAGGCCGTCGAAGACGCGGCAGGGGGCACCGCTTTTCAGACGCAGGACGGTGGTGGCGTAATGCAGCCGGTCCTGTGGGGCGGGGAGCGACTGCCCCGCGGCCAGTGCCTCGGATTCGAGCAGCAGCCGGGGGCAGCGCATGGCGGTCTACTTCCGGTTGTCGAGGTCCAGGGCCTTCCAGATCTGTTCGGTCGGTCCGGCCTGGTTCATCGAGTAGAAGTGGATCCCCGGCGCACCCTGTGCGAGCAGGTCGTCGGTCAGACGCGTGGCGACTTCGATGCCGAATTTGCGGATCGATTCCTTGTCGTCGCCATAGGCCTCCATCCGCTTGCGGATGTAGCGCGGGATCTCGGCGCCGCACATCTCGGAGAAGCGCACGATCTGGGTGTAGTTGGTGATCGGCATGATCCCGGCAATGATCGGGATGGTGATGCCCATCTTTTCCACCCGTTCCATGAAGGCTACGTAGGCATCCGTATTGTAGAAATACTGGGTGATCGCGGCGTCGGCGCCAGCGTCCACCTTGGTCTTGAAGTTCTCCAGGTCCTTCTCGGCGTTCGGGGCCTGCGGATGGAACTCCGGATAGGCCGCGACCTCGATCTTGAACTGGTCGCCGAACTCGGCGCGGACGAACTCCACCAGCTCGGAGGCATAACGGAAATCACCGCCGGAATGCTTGGTGCCGGACGGCAGGTCGCCGCGCAGCGCCACGATCCGCTTGACCCCGGAATCGCGGTAGGTCGACAGCAGGTCACGCAGCTCGTCCTTGGTCGACGAAATGCAGGAGACATGCGGGGCGGCGGGGATGCCGTCGTTGTCGATGATGTCCCGGACCGTCTCCAGGGTGCGATCGCGGGTGGACCCCCCGGCGCCAAAGGTGACGGAATAGAACTCGGGATTGAGTGAGCCCAGGCGCTTGCGAGCCTTGGCCAGGCGTTCGGCTCCGGCCTCGTCCTTGGGCGGGAAGAATTCAACGCTATAGACGCGTTCTTGTGCAGACATGTTTGTCCTCCAGACAAAAAGAAGGCGGGCCGCACGAACATGCGGCCCGCCTCGGCGTTCACATTAACAACGAATTGAAATGTGAGGCTGGCCGATCAGTAGCGGTAGTGTTCCGGCTTGAACGGGCCATCCGCCGACATACCAAGGTACGAGGCCTGCTCGTCGGTCAGACGGGTCAGGTTGGCACCCAGCTTGAACAGGTGCAGCTGCGCGACCTTCTCGTCCAGGTGCTTCGGCAGCACGAAGACGTTCTTGTCGTACTCGTCACCCTTGGTCCACAGCTCAATCTGAGCCAGGGTCTGGTTGGTGAAGGAGTTGGACATCACGAAGCTCGGATGACCGGTACCGCAGCCGAGGTTCACCAGGCGGCCTTCGGCCAGCATGATGATCCGGTTGCCGTTCGGCAGGATGATGTGGTCAACCTGCGGCTTGATGTTCTCCCACTCGTACTTGCGCATCGCGGCCACGGCGATCTCGGAGTCGAAGTGACCGATGTTGCAGACGATGGCCTGGTTCTTCATGCGGGTCATGTGATCTTCGGTGATCACATCCTTGTTACCGGTGGCGGTAACGAAGATCTCGGCCTTGTCGGCCGCGTCTTCCATCGTGACCACGCGGAAACCTTCCATGGCGGCCTGCAGGGCGCAGATCGGGTCGATCTCGGTGATCCACACGGTGGCACCCAGGCCGGCCAGCGACTGAGCGGCACCCTTGCCGACGTCACCGTAGCCGCAGACCACGGCGATCTTGCCGGCGATCATGACGTCGGTGGCGCGCTTGATGGAGTCCACGGTGGACTCGCGGCAGCCGTACAGGTTGTCGAACTTGGACTTGGTGACCGAGTCGTTGACGTTGATCGCCGGGAAGGCCAGTTCGCCGTCTTTCGCCATCTGGTACAGGCGATGGACACCGGTGGTGGTCTCTTCGGTCACGCCCTTGATCTTGGCGAGCTGCTCGGAGTACCAGGTCGGCTGCTTGGCGAGGCGATCCTTGATCGAGGCAAACAGGGCGACTTCTTCTTCGTTCTCCGGGTTGGAGATGACGGACTGGTCCTTCTCGGCCTTGGCGCCGATGTGCAGGAGCAGCGTGGCGTCACCGCCATCGTCCAGGATCATGTTGGCGCCGCCGTCGAATTCGAAGATGCGGTGGCAGTAGTCCCAGTACTCTTCCAGGGTTTCGCCCTTCACGGCGAAGACCGGGGTGCCGGCGTCGGCAATCGCGGCCGCGGCGTGGTCCTGGGTGGAGTAGATGTTGCAAGAGGCCCAGCGCACGTCGGCGCCCAGGGCTTCCAGGGTCTGGATCAGCACAGCCGTCTGGATGGTCATGTGCAGGGAGCCAGCGATCTTGGCGCCCTTCAGCGGCTTGGAGGCCGCGAACTCTTCGCGAGTCTGGACCAGGCCAGGCATTTCGGTTTCGGCAATCGCAATTTCCTTGCGGCCGAATTCGGCAAGGTTAATGTCCTTGACGACGTAATCGGTGGTCTTTTTGTCGTTCATCACAGCATTCATGGATCAACTTCTCCGTTTATCTGGATGAGCGCCGTGTTCATGTTTCAGGGTGCATCCGGCTGAGCCTGACGGTAAAACCGCTGCAGCGCTCCTCAGCCGGATGGGTATTTCTTTCAAGAAATGTCGGAGCTCTTAGAGGCCCGCCATCTTCTTAAGTTCCTCAGCCTTGTCGGTACGCTCCCAGGGGAGGTCGACGTCTTCGCGGCCGAAGTGACCGTAGGCGGCGGTCGCCTTATAGATCGGGCGCAGCAGATCCATCATCTGGACCAGGCCCCACGGACGCAGGTCAAACACTTCGCGGACGAAGCCTTCGATCTTGCGATCGTCGATCTTGCCGGTGCCGAAGGTATCGACAGTGATCGAGGTCGGCTCGGCCACGCCGATGGCGTAGGAGACCTGGATCTCGCACTTGTCGGCCAGGCCGGCGGCGACGATGTTCTTGGCGACATAGCGGCCGGCGTAGGCGGCGGAACGGTCCACCTTGGACGGGTCCTTGCCGGAGAACGCGCCACCACCGTGACGGGCCATGCCGCCGTAGGTGTCGACGATGATCTTGCGGCCGGTCAGGCCAGCGTCGCCCACCGGGCCACCGATCTCGAACTTCCCGGTCGGGTTGATGTGGAGCTTGTCGTCGGAGACCTGGCTCAGCCACTCGGCCGGCAGGACTTTCTTGAAGATCTCTTCGTAGATCGCTTCCTTCAGGTCCTTCTGCGAGATGTCCGGGCTGTGCTGGGTGGACAGCACGACCGCATCCAGACCGGCCGGCTTGCCATTTTCATAGCGCAGGGAGACCTGGCTCTTGGCGTCCGGACGCAGCCACGGCAGCTTGCCGCTCTTCATCAGCTCGGACTGGATGCGCACCATCTTGTGGGCGTAAAAGATCGGGGCGGGCATCAGGGTATCGGTTTCGCGGGCGGCGTAGCCGAACATCAGGCCCTGGTCGCCGGCGCCCTGGGTGGCGCGGTCGGAGACGTCGCGGTCCACGCCCTGGGCGATGTCGGGGGACTGCTCGCCCAGCACGTTCAGCACGGCGCAGGTCTTGCCGTCGAAGCCGACGTCGGAGTCGTTGTAGCCGATCTCGACGACGGTGTCGCGCACCAGGCGCTCGTAGTCGATCTGCGCGCTGGTGGTGATCTCGCCCAGCAGCATGACCATGCCGGTCTTGGTGGCGGTCTCGCAGGCGATACGTGCATGCGGGTCCTGCTCGATGATGGCGTCGACGATGGTGTCGGACACCAGGTCGGCCATCTTGTCGGGGTGACCGGCAGAGACAGATTCCGAAGTAAAGATATAGTCGTTGGACATTAAGCGTTCCTTTTGGGGTCGTTTCGATTTAGTTTTGCGCAAAACGACCTCTAGTGTAACGCGACTCGCAGGATTTTTCTAAGCCCCTCCCCCGCGATAGTCAGGGCAGCGGTGCCCCGGTCGGCGGCGAGGGCGCAGCGTGGCGCGGTTTGGGGCCGACTTGCCCCGCTGCTCGAAAGTGGCCAAAATGCACCGCCTTTGATGGGGAGTGCTGCCCGCCGCGCGTTCGCGTGGCCGAGTAAGGGCCCGCTCCCGCAGGCTGCTCGGGCCACCGCCGTGCGCTGGCGCGCCGGCCGGTACTGGTGAGCCCTCGTTCGGTCGACTCGTCCGGGTCTGCCGCCGCTGGCGCCTCGCGCCGCCGCCCGCCATCAGCCGAACCCAATACTACTTAGAGCAGGAGATCAGCATGCCGACCCGTAGAGAGCTTGCAAACGCCATCCGCGCCCTTTCGATGGACGCAGTTCAGAAGGCCAATTCCGGTCACCCGGGAGCGCCGATGGGGATGGCGGACATCGCCGAGGTGCTGTGGAACGACTACATGCAGCACAGCCCGGCGAACCCGAGCTGGCCGGATCGCGACCGCTTCGTGATGTCCAACGGTCACGGCTCCATGCTGGTCTACTCGCTGCTGCATCTGAGCGGCTACGACCTGCCGATGGACGAGATCAAGCAGTTCCGTCAGCTGCACTCCAAGACCCCGGGCCACCCGGAATACGGCTACACCGCCGGTGTCGAGACCACCACCGGTCCGCTCGGCCAGGGCATCTCCAACGCGGTCGGCATGGCGCTGGCCGAGAAGATGATGGCTGCCCACTTCAACCAGCCCGGTCACGACATCGTCGACCACAACACCTACGCCTTCCTCGGCGACGGCTGCATGATGGAAGGGATCTCCCACGAGACCTGCGCGCTGGCCGGCACCCTGGGCCTGGGCAAGCTGGTCGCGTTCTGGGATGACAATGGCATCTCCATCGACGGCGAGGTCGAGGGCTGGTTCACCGACGATACCCCGGCCCGTTTCGAGGCCTATGGCTGGCACGTCGTGCGCGGCGTGGATGGCCACGACGCCAACGCGGTCAAGGCCGCGATCGAAGAGGCGCGCCAGAACAGCGACAAGCCGAGCCTGATCTGCTGCAAGACCGTGATCGGCTTCGGTTCCCCGAACAAGAGCGGCAAGGAAGAGTGCCACGGCGCCGCCCTGGGCGACGACGAGGTCGCCCTGACCCGCAAGGAACTGGGCTGGGAGCACGGCCCGTTCGAGATCCCGGGCGACATCTACGAGGGCTGGAGCGCGAAGGACAAGGGTGCCAAGGCCGAGACCGAGTGGAAGGAACGCTTCGCCGCCTACAAGGCCGCGCATCCGGAGCTGGCCGCTGAGTTCGAGCGCCGGATTGCCGGTGATCTGCCGGCCGACTGGAGCGAGAAGGCCAACGCCTATATCAAGCAGACCATCGAGAAGGCCGAGAAGGTCGCCTCGCGCAAGGCCTCGCAGAACGCGATCGCCGGCATGGCCCCGGCCGTTCCGGAACTGCTGGGCGGTTCCGCCGACCTGGCCGGCTCCAACCTGACCATGTATGGCGGGTCCAAGGGCGTCACCCGTGACGACGCCGCCGGCAACTACGTGTTCTACGGCGTGCGCGAGTTCGGCATGGCCGCAATCATGAACGGCATCGCCCTGCACGGCGGGTTCATCCCGTACGGCGGTACCTTCCTGATCTTCTCCGACTATGCCCGTAACGGCATCCGCATGTCCGCGCTGATGAAGCAGCGCGTGATGTACGTGCTGACCCACGATTCCATCGGTCTCGGCGAAGACGGCCCGACCCACCAGCCCATCGAGCAGACCCCGAGCCTGCGTCTGATCCCGAACCTGAACGTCTGGCGCCCCTGCGATGCGGTCGAGACCGCCGTCGCCTGGAAGGCCGGCATCGAGCGTACCGACGGCCCGTCCGCGTTCATCCTGTCGCGTCAGGGCCTGCCGCACATGGAACGTGACGGCGAGCAGCTCGCCAACATCGCTCGCGGCGGTTACGTGCTGAAGGATTGCGACGGCACCCCGGACCTGATCTTCATTGCCACCGGTTCCGAGATTGAACTGGCCGTGCAGGCCGCCGACGTGCTGAGCGGCGAGGGCAAGAAGGTCCGCGTGGTCTCCATGCCCTGTGTCGAGCTGTTCGACCAGCAGGATCCGGCCTACCGCGAGGCCGTGCTGCCGAAGGCCGTGCGCGCCCGTGTCGCCATCGAGGCCGGCGCGACCACGACCTGGCACAAGTTCACCGGCCTCGACGGCGCGGTGTTTGGCCTGGATCGCTTCGGCGAATCCGCCCCGGGTGGTGCCCTGCTCGATTACTTCGGTTTCAAGCCGGAGAACGTCGCCCAGGTCGCGCGTGACGTGATGAACGGCTGAGCCCGAATCGATTTCGCTTAAGCAATAAAGAGGAGACTCTCATGTCTATCAAGGTTGGTATCAACGGCTTCGGTCGTATCGGCCGCATGGCTTTCCGTGCCATCGCCAAGGACTTCCCGAACCTCCAGGTGGTCGGCATCAACGACCTGCTGGATCCGGAATATCTGGCCTACATGCTGCGTTATGACTCGGTCCATGGCCGCTTCGAAGGCGACGTCAGCGTCGACGGCAACGACCTGGTGGTCAATGGCAACCGCATCCGCCTGACCGCCGAGAAGGATCCGGCCGCGCTGAAGTGGGGCGATATCGACGCCGACATCGTGATCGAATCCACCGGTCTGTTCCTGACCGCCGAGACCGCCCAGAAGCATCTGGACGCCGGCGCCAAGAAGGTCGTGATGTCCGCGCCGTCCAAGGACGACACCCCGATGTTCGTCTTTGGCGTGAACCATGGTGAGTACGCCGGCCAGAACATGGTCTCGGCCGCGTCCTGCACCACCAACGCCCTGGCCCCGGTGGCCAAGGTGCTGAACGACAAGTTCGGCATCAAGCGTGGTCTGATGACCACCGTGCACGCCGCCACGGCGACCCAGAAGACCGTCGATGGCCCGTCCATGAAGGACTGGCGTGGGGGCCGCGGCATCCTGGAGAACATCATCCCGTCCTCCACCGGTGCCGCGAAGGCTGTGGGCAAGGTGCTGCCGGAACTGAACGGCAAGCTGACCGGCATGGCCTTCCGCGTGCCGACCTCCGACGTGTCGGTGGTCGACCTCACCGTGGAGCTCAACAGCGACGCCAACTATGACGACGTCTGCGCGGCCATGAAGAAGGCCTCCGAGGGCGAGCTGAAGGGCGTGCTGGGCTACACCGAAGACCTTGTGGTCTCCACCGACTTCCGCGGCTACACCGCCCCGTCCGTGTTTGACGCCGGCGCCGGCATCCAGCTGGACCCGACCTTCGTGAAGGTCGTCGCCTGGTACGACAACGAGTACGGCTACACCTGCAACATGCTGCGCATGGTGGAGCACGTCGCCAAGTAAGGCCGGATGGCCGGGCCCCTCGGGGTCCGGCCATTTGCATTGCCTGGGTCCAAGAGGCCTGGGGCCAGTCCCTGCGGGGGCTCGCCCGAAGCCTTTTCTCTTTCCAACCGTATTTCGAGAGGTACTCCCATGTCTGTCATCAAGATGACCGATCTCGACCTGCAGGGTCGCCGTGTGCTGGTGCGTCAGGATCTCAACGTCCCGGTGAAGGGCGGCAAGGTCACCTCCGACGCCCGTATCCGCGCGAGCCTCGAGACCGTGCAGAAGGCCCTGGATGCCGGCGCGGCCGTGATGCTGATGTCGCATCTGGGCCGCCCGACCGAGGGCGAGTTCTCCGAGGAGGACTCTCTGGCCCCGGTCGCCGAGCATATGGGTGGCCTGCTCGGGCGCGAAGTGCGCCTGGTGCGAGACTACCTCGATGGCGTGGATGCCAAGCCGGGCGAGGTGATCCTGCTCGAGAACGTGCGCTTCAACGCCGGCGAGAAGAAGGACGACGAGGCGCTGGCCAAGAAGTACGCTGCGCTGTGCGACGTGTTCGTCATGGACGCCTTCGGTACCGCCCACCGCGCTCAGGCCTCCACCCATGGCGTGGCCAAATTCGCCCCGCAGGCCTGCGCCGGCCCGTTGCTGGCCAAGGAGCTGGAGGCCCTGGGTCAGGCCCTGGAGACCCCGAAGCGCCCGCTGGTGGCGATCGTCGGTGGGTCCAAGGTCTCGACCAAGCTGACCGTGCTGGAGTCGCTGTCCAAGGTTGTCGATCAGCTGATCGTGGGTGGCGGCATCGCCAACACCTTTATCGCGGCCCAGGGCCATGGTGTCGGCAAGTCGCTGTACGAGGCGGATCTGGTCGATGAGTCCAAGCGCCTGATGGAGGCCGCCCGCGCCAAGGGCGGCGAGATCCCGGTCCCGACCGACGTGACCGTGGGCAAGGAGTTCTCCGAGTCGACCCCGGCCGAGACCAAGGCCGTGGACGCCGTCGCGGACGACGACATGATCTTCGATGTGGGCCCCGAGACCGCGGCCACCTACGCCGAGGCCCTGCGCAATGCCGGCACCATCGTCTGGAACGGCCCGGTGGGCGTGTTCGAGTTCGATCAGTTCGCCGGCGGCACCAAGGCCCTGGGCGAGGCGATCGCCGAGAGCAACGCGTTCTCCATCGCCGGGGGTGGCGACACCCTGGCCGCGATCGACAAGTACAACCTGGCGGATCGCATCAGCTACATCTCCACCGGCGGCGGCGCCTTCCTCGAGTTCCTCGAGGGCAAGACCCTGCCGGCCGTCGCCATCCTGGAAGAACGGGCCAAGGGCTGAGGCCCTTGTCCTTTCCCGCTGACGGAGACACGCGCGGATGAGACGTACCAAGATCGTAGCCACGCTGGGACCGGCAACGGACAGCGACGAGGCCATGGAGGCCATCATCCGGGCCGGTGTGGATGTGGTCCGGTTGAATTTCTCGCATGGCGATCCGGATGACCACCGCCAGCGCCTGGCGCGGCTGCGGGCCGCCTCCGAGCGCGCCGGCCGTTGCGTCGGTGTCCTGGGCGACCTGCAGGGCCCCAAGATCCGCATAGACCGCTTCCAGCAGGGTAAGGTGCAGCTGGAAGAGGGCGCACCCTTCGCGCTGGATGCCGAGCTGGATCGCGACGCGGGCGATGCCACCCAGGTCGGCCTGACCTACAAGGACCTCCCGGACGACGTGCGCACGGACGACATCCTGCTGCTGGATGACGGCCGTATCGTGCTCAAGGTCACGGCGGTCAACGGCAGCCGGATCGAGACCACCGTCGAGGTCGGCGGCGAGCTGTCCAATAACAAGGGCATCAACCGCCAGGGCGGCGGCCTGTCTGCGCCCGCGATTACGGACAAGGACCGCGACGATATCCGCCTGGCGGCCGAGCTGCAGGTGGACTACCTGGCCGTCTCGTTCCCGCGTTCCGCCCAGGATCTGCACCTGGCGCGGGGCCTGTTGAAGGATGCCGGCTGGGAGGCCGGGATCTGCGCCAAGATCGAGCGCTCCGAGGCCCTGGAGGTGATCGACGAGATCATCGCCGCCTCCGAGGTCATCATGATCGCCCGCGGCGATCTGGGCGTGGAGATCGGTGATGCCGAGCTCCCGGGGGTGCAGAAGACCCTGATCACGCGCGCGCGCAGCCTCAATCGTCTGGTCATCACGGCGACCCAGATGATGGAGACCATGATCCAGAACCCGATCCCGACCCGCGCCGAGGTGTTCGACGTGGCCAACGCGGTGCTGGACGGCACGGATGCGGTGATGCTCTCCGGCGAGACCGCGACCGGGCGTTATCCTGCGCGCGTGGTCACCAGCATGGACCGGATCTGCGAGGCTGCCGAGCGCCAGCGCGCCGCACGCCAGTCGGACCATCGCATGGATTCGACCTTCGGCCGGGTCGACGAGGCCATCGCGATGGCCACCATGTATACCGCCAACCATCTCGATGTCTCCGCGATCGCCGCGCTGACCGAGTCCGGGTCCACGGCGCTGTGGATGTCGCGCATCAGCTCGGGCATCCCGATCTACGCGCTCACCCAGCACGAATCCACCAGCCGCCGCATGACGCTTTATCGCGGCGTCTACCCGGTGACCCTGAAGCCGATCCCCGAGAGCCACGAAAGCGTGAACCGTGAAGCGGTGAACTTGCTCAAGGCCGAGGGCGTCGTGCAGGATGGCGAGTTGGTCATCATTACCAAGGGCGACCTGCAGGGCGAGCATGGTGGGACTAACGCCATGAAGATCGTGCGCGTCGGCGAACTGGCCTGACCCGCGCACCGCCCGCAGTCGCCAACCAGATAATCGACTTTTTCACTACCTCAGTCCGAATCCCGTAAGGAGGAATCCATGGCACTAATCTCACTTCGCCAGCTTCTGGACCATGCCGCCGAGCATGGCTATGGCATGCCGGCGTACAACGCCAACAACATGGAACAGGTCCATTCGATCATGGAAGCGGCCGCTGCGGTCGACTCCCCGGTGATCATTCAGGCCTCCGCCGGTGCCCGCAAGTACGCCGGCGAGCCCTTCCTGCGCCACAACATCATCGCAGCCATCGAGCAGTACCCGGACATCCCGGTTGTGCTGCACCAGGATCACGGCTCCGAGCCGGCAGTCTGCCTGCGCTCCATCCAGTCCGGCTTCAGCTCGGTGATGATGGACGGCTCCCTGATGCCTGACATGAAGACCCCGGCCTCTTACGACTACAACCGTGACGTGACCGCCAAGGTCTCCGAAATCGCTCACGCCTGTGGCGTGTCCGTGGAAGGCGAGCTGGGTTGCCTGGGCTCCCTGGAAACCGGCATGGCCGGCGAGGAAGACGGTTCCGGTGCCGAGGGCAAGCTGTCCCACGACCAGCTGCTGACCGACCCGGACGAGGCCGCCGACTTCGTGAAGAACACCAAGTGCGACGCCCTGGCGATCGCTATCGGTACCTCCCACGGCGCCTACAAGTTCACCCGTCCGCCGACCGGTGACATCCTGGCCATCCAGCGTGTGAAGGAGATCCACGCCCGCATCCCGGATACCCATCTGGTCATGCACGGCTCCTCCTCCGTTCCGCAGGAGTGGCTGCAGATCATCAACAAGTACGGCGGCGACATGGGCGAGACCTACGGCGTGCCGGTCGAAGAGATCCAGGAAGGCATCAAGCACGGCGTGCGCAAGGTCAACATCGACACCGACCTGCGCATGGCCTCCACCGGTGCGGTGCGCAAGTTCCTGGCCGAGAACCCGAAGGAATTCGACCCGCGCAAGTTCCTGAAGGCCTCGACCGCCGCGATGAAGGACCTCTGCCAGGCCCGTTACGAGGCCTTCGGTTGCGCCGGCATGGCGTCCAAGATCAAGCCGATCTCCCTGGACGACATGGTCAAGCGCTACCTGTCCGGCGAGCTGGATCCCAAGGTCAACTGATCCTGCGGATTGCAGCACGAAAAAGGGGGCTTCGGCCCCCTTTTTTTGTGCCATGATGAATGTATTCGTTAGGGAGACGCCGACGCATTCGCGCGGCCGCGTCTCCCTTGGCCTTTTTGGAGGTTTCCACGATGCAACGACTGGTCCTTTTTTGCCTTACGACGCTGGTGTTTGCCGCCATGGTGGGGAGCGCTCACGCGAACCCGTTCAGCCGCGAGATCGATCCGCAGGACATCATCGATCGCGCCCAGGCGACGGTGGAGAACATGGCGACCCACCCCGAGTACGAGTCCCTTAAAGAGGACCTGCGCGACGCCCGCGGCGTAGTGATCTTCCCGCGCGTGGCTCGCGGGGCCTTCCTGATAGGAGGCTCCGGCGGCATCGGCGTGTTCCTGGCCTGGGACGACGAGCGCGGCGATTACTCGCCAGTGGCGTTCTACTCCCTTGGTTCGGTCAGCTTCGGCATGCAGTTCGGTGGTGATGCCGCCGAGGTGGTGATGGTCGCACGCACCCAGGATGCGGTGGACTCGATGTTCGGGTCCGCCATCCGCCTGGGGGGCGATGCCTCGGTAGCCGCCGGTCCGGTGGGTGCGGGCCGTAGCGCTACCCCGACCGCCGACTTCCTGTCCTACTCGCGGGCGCGGGGTGCCTACTTGGGCATGAGTTTATCCGGCTCGCGCATGACCGTGCGCGACGACTTCAACGAGGCGTACTACGGCGAGTCCCAGCGCCCGGTGCATATCATCGAGAGCCGCCGCGTCGACCGCGAGGGGACCCGTGCCCTGCGCGAGACCCTGGCCGGGTTCCGTGTTGACGAAGAGGAAGCCCCTGCGGCCTCCGAGTCCCGCGGTCAGGAGCGCGAGTCCTCCGGCGGCGTTCGCCCGGACAACTTCGAGGTGGAGAGCTTCTGAACCAGCGCCGCGCGGGTGATGCCTTCGGCTGACTCGATGATCGGGGCGCTCGTGCGTGAACGCAGTGCGGCGGCATTGTCGAGGCGCGGGTCGGCATCCACCCGGCGCCGGTTCAGCACGATCCCGGCCAGTTGCAGGCCGCGTCGTTCCAGGGCCTCCAGGGTCAGAAGGCAGGTGTTCAGTGTGCCCAGGCGGTCCTCCGCCACCAGCAGGACCGGCAGCCCGAGGGCCTCGGCGAGGTCCGCGTTCAGGCCATCCGCGCACAGCGGTGAGTAGAAGCCCCCCGCACCCTCCACCAGCCGCGGGCCCGTGCCGTCGCCCGCGCAGGCCGCGGCCAGCTCCGCGATCGTCAGGCGCACGCCCTGGTTCGCGGCGGCCTGGTCCGGGGCGATGGCATCGGGGAAGCGCCAGGGCGTCACGCGCTCGATCGTGGCGTCCGGCAGTCCCGCTGCGCGGGCCAGGTTGAGGCCGTCCTCCGGTGTCAGCCCGTGGGCGCCCATCGCGCAGCCGGACTCCACCGGTTTGCGCGGCTGTGGGTGCAGGCCGAGTTCCTGCCAAAGCTGCAGCAGGGCACAGCTGACGAAGGTTTTGCCGACGCCGGTGTCGGTGCCGGTGACGAACAGGCCCTGCGGGGGCGCTTCTGTCTGTGCCGGGCTCATGCGTCGCGGGTCAGGCGCTCCAGGGCCTCGCGATAGCGCGCCGCAGTCTGTTCTACCACTTCCGCGGGCAGCTCGGGGCCGGGCGCCCGCTTGTCCCAGTCCAGGGTCTCCAGATAGTCGCGTACGTATTGCTTGTCGAAGGACTCGGGGCTGGTGCCCGGTGCGTAGCGGTCAGCCGGCCAGAAGCGCGAGGAGTCCGGGGTCAGGACCTCGTCGATCAGATGCAGGGTGCCGGCGGCATCGACGCCGAACTCGAACTTGGTGTCGGCGATGATGATGCCGCGCTCGGCCGCGTAGTCGCGCGCCATGGCGTAGATCGAGAGTGCCGCGTCGCGCACCTGTCGTGCGCGTTCTTCGCCGATGGTCGCCACCACGGCATCAAAGTCGATATTGGCGTCGTGGTCGCCGACGTCGGCCTTGGTGCTGGGGGTGAAGATCGCCTCGGGGAGCTGCGAGGCGAGCTCCAGGCCGGCCGGGAGCGGGATGCCGCAGACCGCGCCGCTTGCCTGGTAGTCCTTCCAGCCAGAGCCGATCAGATACCCGCGTACCACCGCCTCCACCGGCAGGGCTTCGAGCCGGCGAATCACCAGGCTGCGTTCTTCCAGCGGGGCGCGAATGGCCGGGTCCGGGATCACCTGTTCCAGCGGGATATCGGTCAGCTGGTTGGGGATGCCCAGCTCGCGCTCCACCTTGTGCATCCAGAACTGCGTGATCTCGGTCAGCACTCGGCCTTTCTCGGGCACGGCCGTGGGCAGGATCACGTCAAAGGCGGACAGGCGGTCGGTGGTGACCATCAGCCAGTGGTCGGCGTCCACCGCATAGAGATCGCG
The DNA here is from genome assembly GCF_000381505.1 of Thioalkalivibrio sp. ALM2T. Lineage (NCBI taxonomy): Bacteria > Pseudomonadati > Pseudomonadota > Gammaproteobacteria > Chromatiales > Ectothiorhodospiraceae > Thioalkalivibrio > Thioalkalivibrio sp. ALM2T. The sequence goes on along the minus strand of NZ_KB906563.1, from coordinate 31,656 downwards.
CACCTTGCCGCGATGCACGAGTTCCAGGTCGGGGAGTTGGCTTTCAAGCAGGGTGTCAGTCATGCCGCGATTCTACCGGGCGAGGCCGTTTTGCACCACGAGGCCATCCATGACACGACGAAGGTCAACGGCGGTTGCGCCAAGGAGGGAAAAGAGCGCGCGGAGGAGGCGGTCGATGGTTTAGCGGGCGGTAGGATGTGATGAGCAAAGCGAATCGCATCGTGTCTCTTTAAATTCCGACCGGCATTTCCTCCGTGTCTTCGTGTGCTTCGTGGTGAATACGGCTTGTCGGGTGGGGCCGGGGTCGCTATCGTTCGGGCCATGACTGAGATGGCAGGCAATTCGGCGGCGCCTCGCGTGGGCGTCGTGATGGGGAGCACCTCCGACTGGGCGACCATGGAGCGGGCGGTGGATGTGCTGGACGAACTCGGGGTCCCGTTCGAGGCCCGGGTGGTGTCGGCTCACCGAACACCGGATCTCCTGTTCGAGTACGCCGAGCAGGCGCGCGAGCGTGGTCTGCAGGCGATCATCGCCGGGGCCGGGGGGGCGGCGCACCTGCCGGGGATGCTGGCATCCAAGACGCCGGTACCGGTGCTCGGGGTGCCGGTTGCCTCGCGCCACCTGAAGGGGCAGGACTCGCTGCTGTCCATCGTGCAGATGCCGCGCGGCATCCCTGTGGCGACCTTCGCGATCGGCGAGGCGGGCGCGGCCAACGCCGCCTTGTTCGCCGCCGCGATGCTGGCGAACCACGATCCCGATCTGCGTGAGCGTCTGGATGCCTTTCGCCAGTCCCAGAGTCAGGCCGTGCTGGGGCAGACCCTGCCACCGGACCCGTCATGATCCAGCCCCCTGCGACCCTCGGGCTGCTCGGTGGCGGGCAGCTCGGCCGCTATTTCGTGGAGGCCGCACAAGGCATGGGCTATGCCGTATGGGTCCTGGACCCGGACCCGGCGAGCCCGGCCGGGCGAGTGGCGGCGCGCCACCTGTGTCAGGCCTTCGACGACCCCGATGCGCTGCAGGCCCTGGCCGGGGCCTGCGTGGTCATTACCACCGAGTTCGAGAACATCCCGCGCCCGGCCGTGGAGTGGCTGGATGCCCGCGCCTGTCTGCGCCCGGGGCCGCGCGCCCTGAGCATTGCCCAGGATCGCCTGGAGGAGAAGGCCTTCCTCGGCGAGATCGGTGTGGCGGTAGCCCCCTGGCAGGCGGTCCTGGCCGGCCAGACGCCCGAAGTGCGAACGGACGTGGGAGGGCCGACGTTCCCCGCGATCCTGAAGACCGCGCGCCTGGGCTATGACGGCAAGGGCCAGGTCCGGCTGGCGCAGGCCGGCGAGTTGCCTGCGGCGCATGCCGAGCTGGGGCTGGTGGACTGCGTGCTGGAGGCCCAGGTCGAGCTGGAGCGCGAGCTCTCGGTGCTGGTGGCGCGAACCGCGGAAGGGACGACCGAGGCCTTTCCGGTGGCGGAAAACACCCATCACGAGGGCATCCTGCACCTCACGCGGGTGCCGGCCCGAGTCGGTGACGAGCCGCGCGAACGCGCCACGGCGATCGCCCGGCACATTGCCGAGCAGCTCGACTACCAGGGGGTGCTGGCGGTGGAGTTTTTCCTCACGGTGGAGGGCGAGTTGCTGGTCAACGAGATCGCCCCGCGCCCGCACAACTCCGGGCACTACACTCAGGATGCCTGCACCGTCAGTCAGTTCGAGCAGCAGGTGCGCGCGGTCTGCGGGCTGGGGCTGGCCCCGGCCTTGCTGACCACGCCGGTGGCGATGGTTAACCTGCTGGGTGACCTGTGGCCCGCCGCAGCGGAGCCCGACTGGCAGGGCGTGCTGGCTGCCGGCCGCGCGCGGCTGCATCTGTATGGCAAGACCGAGGCCCGGTCCGGCCGCAAGATGGGGCACGTCAACGTGCTCGGTCTGCCGGGCGAGGACGACGCCGGCGCCGCGGCCTCCACCGCCGAGGCCCTGTGGCAGGGCCTGGCCGAGGCTGTGGAGCGGACTGCGGACGGAGGGGGGGCATGAAGGAGGGCTTTCCCACGATCCAGGCGCGGCGTACCCGTCAGGCGGAGCTGAAGCGCGATCTGGAGTTCGAGGACACGCTGGCCGGAGAACACCTGCGGTTCCGCACGACCTGGGGCCTGTTCTCGCCGCGCCGCATCGACGATGGCACGCGGATGTTGCTGGAGCGCATCGAGGTCGAGCCCACCGATGCCTGCCTGGATCTGGGCTGCGGCTATGGCCCGATCGGCCTGACGCTGGCGCGCAAGGCGCCCCAGGGCCACTGCACGCTGGTGGACACCAACTTCCTGGCGGTGGAGTACAGCCGGCGTAACGCCGAGCTGAACGGCATCACCAATGTGGACTGCGTGACCAGTAACGGCTTCGCGCAGATCCGTGACCGGCGTTTCGATCTGGTCACCTCCAACCTGCCGGCCAAGGTGGGGCGCGAGATGCTCTACACCTACCTGCTGGACGCCCACGAGCAGATGAACCCGGGTGGACGCATCTATGTCGTAACCATTACCGGGTTGCGGCGGTTCATCGAGAAGGGGTTCAAGGAAGTGTTCGGCAACTACGACAAGGTCAAGCAGGGCCGCGAGTACACTGTCGCGGCCGCGGTGCGCGAGCCCGACTGAGCATGGTCGAGGGGGCGGGCGAACTGCCGGTTGCGCTCCAGGTGCTGTCCGCCGTGCTGCTGGGTGGCGGCATGCTGGTGATGCTGCGGCGTATGCCCTGGGAGACCTTCTTCGTGCCCGGCCGCGCCCAGCTGTTCGTGATCGCCACGCTGTGCCTGCTGCTGATCTGGAGCATGCGGGCGCAGACCCTGGATGGGCTGGCCCTGCATTTTCTGGGCATGGCCACGGTGACCCTGATGTTCGGTTGGCAGCTGGCGATCCTGATGGTCTTCCTGGTAGTGGCGATCCTCGGCCTGTTCGGCGTGCTCCCACTGGCCGCCTTCCCGTTGACGGTGTTGCTGGCGGGCATCCTGCCGGTCGCGGTCACCTGGGGCCTGCTGCGGCTGTCCGAGGCGCGTCTGCCCGCACACATGTTCATCTACCTCTATGCGGTCGGTTTCCTCGGCGGGGCGTTGTCGGTGGTCGCCACCGTGCTGGCCTCGGCGGCGATCTACGGGTTGTTCACCGAGCTCGCCTGGGCGGATATCCATCGCGACTACCTGCGCTACCTGGCCCTGCTGGTGCTGCCCGAGGCGGTGATCAACGGGATCGTGATTACCGGCCTGGTCATGGTGCGTCCCGAGTGGCTGGCGACCTGGTCGGACGAGCGCTACATCCACGGACGCTAGGGAAACACTGATCAATGAACGCGTTCGCGTTGGTACCCCAGGTTTTCCGAGACAAGGCGCGTCGTGCAACAGGTAGTGGTTCTACCTGTAAGCGGCGCAACGCAGGATCGGGGAACCTGGGGTGCCAACCCCGCAAGTTATTGAAAGGAGGGGCTCGGCCGCCCGTTGCGGACGAAAACGGGCGCGCGCACAGCGTTGCGGCTCCCTTGTGCAGAATGACTGCACGGCAGTCACCGCGCCTTGTTCGCACGCAAAAGCGACTCGAGCGCGAACGCGTTCATTGATCAGTGTTTCCCTAGGAAGGCTCCGGCCCGCATTCTCCGACCGATCGAATGGCTCCATGGAGCGGCCTGTGGCTATTTCCCTGTTTGGTTCTATGTTAATGCACCATTCAGGAAAGCCCTGCTAACGTTTGCATCAAGACGGGGCGATGACCCCGCCCGGGAACTTGAACGAGGAGACTACAATAATGAAAACCAAGCTGTTCGTGCTGGCCGGTATTGCCGGCAGTGTCCTGATGCTGTCCAGTGCGGCCCAGGCCGCCGATATCCAGGCGGGGCAGTCCAAGTACCAGAACACCTGTGCCAGCTGTCACGGTGCCCAGGGCAAGGGGCAGGCGATCTTCCCGGCCTTGGCCGGCAAGGACGCGGACACCGTGGCCAGTCTGCTGGAGCGCTATCGCGCCGGCGAGGAAGTCGGTGATCATACCGCGCTGATGCGTCCGCAGGCCCAGGGGCTGAGCGACGCCGACATCGCCAACCTGTCCAATTACATCGCGACCGAGTTCAACTGATCCGGGCGCCTTGGTAGAGGCAAGCGAAGGCAACAAACGGGCCGGGGGTTTCCCCGGCCCGTTTGCGTTGGAGTGCCGCCCGCTGCGACCACTGGCTTTTGCCTGGCATCCCGGCATCCGGTAAAGTTCGGCGATTCCGAGAGCACGGTCGACGGTCGGCCCTGCTTCACCAGCGATCCCTGCGAGGCTTTCCATGGCACAACCCGATTTCATCGCCCCGTCCATCCTTTCCGCCGACTTCGCCCGCCTGGGCGAGGAAGTCGACAACGTCCTGGCGGCCGGTGCCGACACCGTGCACTTCGACGTGATGGACAACCACTACGTGCCCAATCTGACGATCGGTCCGCTGGTCTGCGATGCCCTGCGCAAGCACGGCGTGACCGCGCCGATCGACGTGCACCTGATGGTCAAGCCGGTGGATCGCATCATCCCGGACTTCGCCCAGGCCGGTGCCAGCTACATCACCTTCCACCCGGAGGCCTCCGATCACATCGACCGCACCCTGCAGCTGATCCACGCCGAGGGCTGCAAGGCCGGGCTGGTGTTCAATCCGGCAACCCCGCTGTCCTATCTCGAGTACGTGATGGACAAGGTCGACATGATCCTGCTGATGTCGGTGAACCCGGGCTTTGGTGGCCAGAAGTTCATCCCGAATACGCTGGACAAGCTGCGCGCCGCGCGCAAGATGATCGACGACTCCGGGCGTGACATCCGCCTCGAGATCGACGGTGGCGTAAAGGCCGACAACATCCGCGAGATCAAGGCTGCCGGGGCCGATACCTTCGTCGCCGGGTCTGCGATCTTCGGCGCTGGCAGCGACACCGACCCGAACCGCTATGACAGCATCATCCAGCAGATGCGCGACGAGCTGGCCAAGGCCTGAATCGACGGTTACCGGAGACCGGGATGTCCCTGAAACGCCCCCGCATGATCCTGATCGACCTGGACGGTACGCTGATTGACAGCGTGCCGGACCTGGCCTTTAGTGTGGATGCGATGATGCGCGAGCTGGGCCTGCCCGAACGCGGCGAGCCGGCCGTTCGCAACTGGGTCGGCAACGGCGTGGAACGGCTGGTCCAGCGTGCGCTGGTCAACGACCTCGACGGCGAGCCGGACGCGGAGCAGTTCGCACGTGCGCTGCCGGTGTTCATGCGTATCTACCAGGAGAACACCGCCGGGCGTTCGCCGCTTTACCCGGGCGTGCGCGAGGGGCTCGACCAGCTCAAGGCCGCGGGGTATCGCCTGGGCTGCGTGACCAACAAGGCCGAGCGCTTCACCGTGCCGCTGCTGCGCGAAAAGGGCATCCTCGACGACTTCGAGATCGTGGTCGCCGGCGACGCCCTGCCGCAGAAGAAGCCGGATCCGGCCCCGCTGCTGCACGCGGCCGACAAGCTCGGCGTGGACCCGTCCGAGGCTTTGATGGTCGGGGACTCCAAGAGCGACGTGAAGGCCGCCCGCGCCGCTGGCTTCCAGATCGTCTGCATGACCTACGGCTATAACCACGGCAAGGATATCCGCGACGAGCACCCGGACGCGGTGCTCGATCGGCTGGACGAGCTGCCGGACCTGCTGCCCGCCCGGGCGGCGTGATCCGTGATGTCGGCAACAGACCGGACAATGGGGCGATGGCGAGACGGCGAATGAACCGCCACGCCATCCATCCCCCTTGTCAGGAACCGTTGTGATGACCCCCGAACAGTTCGATCAGTTGGCCCGCGAGGGCTATAACCGCATCCCGCTGGTGCGCGAGGTCCTGGCGGATCTCGACACCCCGCTGTCCATCTTCCTCAAGCTGGCCAACCGGCCGTATTCCTACCTGTTCGAGTCCGTGCAGGGCGGGGAGCGCTGGGGGCGGTATTCCTTCATCGGCCTGCCGGCGCGCACCCTGGTGCGCGTGCATGGCCACGACATCACCGTGGAGACTGACGGTGCGGTGGTGGAGCAGACCACCGAGACGGACCCGCTGGCCTGGATCGAGGCCTATCAGGCGCGCTTCAAGGCCGCGGAGTTGCCGGGGCTTCCACGCTTCACTGGTGGCCTGGTCGGCTACTTTGGCTTCGAGACCGTGCGCCTGATCGAGCCGCGCCTGGAGGGGCCGGAGAAGCCGGATGCCCTGGGGTTGCCGGATATCCTGCTGATGGTCTCCGAGGAGGTCGTGGTCTACGACAACCTCTCCGGGCGGCTGTATCTGGTGGTGCACGCGGATACGACCCAGGCCGGTGGTCAGGCTGTGGCCGCCGCCCGCCTGGATGAGCTGGAGAACCGCCTGGGCGAGCCGCTGGTACCGCCGGAGGATCCGCCGCATCCACACGCGGTGCCGGAGTATGTGTCCGGCTGGTCGGCCGAGGGCTATCAGGCCGCCGTCGAGCGGGCGCAGGAATACATCATGGACGGCGACGTGATGCAGGTGGTGCTGGCACAGCGCATGAGCGTGCCGTTCTCCGCGCCGCCGCTGAACCTATACCGTGCCCTGCGGGCGCTGAACCCGTCGCCCTACATGTACTACCTCGACCTGGACGATCACCACGTGGTCGGTGCCTCGCCGGAGATCCTGGTGCGCCTGGAGGACGACCGCGTGACGGTGCGCCCGATCGCCGGCACCCGCCCGCGCGGGCGTACCGAGGCGGAAGATCGCGCGCTGGAGGCCGAACTGCTGGCGGATCCAAAGGAGCGTGCCGAGCATCTGATGCTGATCGATCTGGGGCGCAACGACGTCGGCCGGGTCTGCGAGATCGGCTCGGTGGAGGTGACTGACACCATGAGTATCGAGCGCTACTCGCATGTGATGCACATCGTCTCCAACGTGGAGGGCCGGCTGGCCCCGGGTCACTCGCCGATGGATGTCCTGCGTGCGACCTTCCCGGCCGGGACCGTTTCGGGGGCACCGAAGATCCGCGCGCTGGAGATTATCGACGAGCTGGAACCGGTCAAGCGCGGGCCCTACTCCGGTGCGGTGGGGTACCTCTCGTGGTCGGGCAATATGGACACCGCGATCGCGATCCGCACCGCCGTGCTGCACGACGGCGAGTTGCACATCCAGGCCGGGGCCGGTGTGGTCCACGACTCGGTGCCGGAAAACGAGTGGCAGGAGACCCTGAACAAGGGGCGCGCGGTGGTGCGTGCGGCCGAGACCGCCCTGGGCGGTCTGGGGCCCCGGCGCCACCGCGACTGAGGGCCGGTCATGCGGTGCGGTGGCCTTCGCATCCTGTTGCTGGTGCTCGGGCTCTGGCTGTTGCCGGGGCTGGCGGCGGCGCAGATCGTGGTGCTGGTACCCGGGGGCTGGGATCGCGGCGACGGCTTTCGCCAGGCCGGGTTCACCGCGGCCCTGAACGCCGCCGGCTATGCCGATGGCGGGCGTGCCCGTGCAAACGTGGGCGCTGCGCACTTCGAGCGAGCCCCCGACCCCGCCGCACGCCAGTTCTATACCGTGGATCTGCCGACCGCTGTGGCTCCACCGGAACGGGCGCGGGCGCTCGGCCAGGTGGTCGATGGTCTGACCCGGCGCCATCCCGGCCGCGAGCTGGTGCTGGTCGGGCATTCGACCGGCGGGGTCGTGGCTCGCGAGCTGCTGGTGCGTCAGCCGCACCCGGCCATCTCCACCCTGGTGACCTTCTCCGCGCCGCATGCGGGGGGCGGCTGGTCTGCGCTGGCGCGTTCGGTGACGGACGCGCTGGCCGATTCCCCGCTGGGGCTGTACGCCCCGTTCGCCGGAATGCAGGGGCTGCACCGGCGCGAGGGGCTGTGGGGGCCGGAGGGCGGCTCGCCGGATGCGACGCACCTGGAGTGGCTGAACACGCGGGAGCATCCGCCCATCCGCTATGTATCGGTGGTGCGGCTGGCCGACCCGTGGGTGGATGCCGCCAGTCAGGACATGAACCGTCTCCCGGCCTTGCGCGGAAGGGCTCACACCCTCCCCAGCCCTGGCGGGCACCGGTTGGAGGCCGCCGACGGCACCCTGCTGGTGGCGCTGTTGCTGCCCCGATGAAGGCGCGCGGTTTCGTCAGCGCGATTGCGGTTGCGGCGCAACCACTTGGGACCCGGGGTATGCTTGATCCCTGCCAGGGTGCGCATGACCTCGGTTTTATTCGTCTGCCCGTTTCTTTCGGCCTCCAGGGACGCTCGCCATGATCCTGATGCTCGACAACTACGACTCGTTCACCTTCAACCTGGTCCAGTACCTGGGCGAGCTGGGGGCGGAGGTGGTGGTGCACCGCAATGACCGCATCACCCCGGAACAGATTGTGGAGCTCGACCCCACCGGTATCGTGATCTCTCCCGGCCCCTGTACGCCGAACGAGGCGGGGGTGTCGCTGGAGGTGATTCGACGCTTCGCCGGCGAGATCCCGATCCTCGGGGTCTGCCTCGGCCACCAGGCGATCGGCCAGGTCTTCGGTGGCCGCGTGGTGCGGGCGCGCGAGATCATGCACGGCAAGACCTCGCCGGTGCATCACACCGGGGTCGGGGTGTTCACCGGGCTGGAGAATCCGCTGGAGGCCACGCGCTATCACTCGCTGGTGGTCGAGGCCGCGAGCCTCCCGGAATGCCTGGAGGTCACTGCCTGGACCCAGCGCGAAGACGGCGCGCGCGACGAGATCATGGGCCTGCGTCATCGCGAGCTGGATGTCGAGGGCGTGCAGTTTCACCCGGAATCCATCCTGACCCGCCAGGGGCACGAACTGCTCGGCAACTTCCTGAGTCGCCTGCCCCAGCCGGCGTGAAGCGCAGGTCAATAGACACCTCTCCGCTCGGCGCTCACTGCTTGTTCTGGATGGCAGGCGGGGTTCGCCTGGCCGCGCCTGCTGGCGGTATTGCGGCTCGCACCGCTCGCGCGGCGGCCTATCGCGGGTCGTGCCCGGCCGGTGTCCACTCTCGATTCCGGCGCGCATGCCTCGCTTGAGGGGCGCCGCCACGGAACGCCGCACGCGGCTGCGCTTCGCCCTGCTGGTAGCGCCGCTGTCCATGCTGGCGCCGTTCTCGCTGGATACCTATCTGCCCTCGTTTCCGGCGATGGCCGAGGCCCTGGCCGTCGATGGCGTGGCGATGCAGGCGACGCTGTCCGCCTATCTGGTCGCGTTCGCCGTTGCCACCCTGATTGCCGGCCCGCTGTCGGATGCCTATGGCCGGCGCCCGGTGGTGTTGTGGGCCCTGCTGGCCTACGTGCTGACCTCGGCGCTGCTGGTGTTCGCGATGGAGTACTGGCAGGTGCTGGCGTTGCGCATGGGACAGGGGCTGGCGGCGGCGGCCGGGGTGGTGGTCGGGCGAGCGCTGATCCGCGATCGCTTTGATCCCACCGACGCGCGGCGGGTGTTCGCGCTGGTCACCATGATGTTCGCGATCGGGCCGGCCGCCGCGCCGATCATCGGCGGCTGGTTGCAGGCGGCGTTTGGCTGGCGTTCGGTGTTCGCCTTCCTGACACTCTACGGCGTCTTCCTGCTGTTGGCGGTGCGCGCCTGGATGCCGGAGACCCTGCCGCCGGTCGGCCGTGTATCCAGCCATCCGCGTCCGGTCATCCGTGGCTACCTGGGCACGCTGCGCAACCCGGCCTTCCTGTTCCCGGTCGCGGTCCATGCAGGGATGTTCGGGGCGATGTTCCTGTTCATTGCCGCGTCCCCGACCATCATCTACGAGCACCTGCAGGGCGGGGAACAGGACTTCTGGTGGTTGTTCGGGCCGCTGGTCGCCGGGCTGGTGGTGGGCGGCTTCGTCGCCGGGCGCGTGGCCGGGGTGGTGAGCCCGCAGCGGGCCGTGGCGATCGGGCTCGGGCTGTCCGGCCTGTCGCTGGCGCTGGTGGGCCTGGCGGTGCTGGCCGACGGTCCGGTGGTCGCGATCACTCTGCCATTCGCGCTGTACAGCTTTGCCCTGGCCACCGCGATGCCGTCCCTGACCCTGTTGGCGCTGGACTGCTACCCGGGCGCGCGCGGCATGGCCGCGGCCATGCAGGCCTTCGTGCAACTGGGCTTCAGTGCGTTGCTGGCGCTGTTCCTGGTCGACTGGCTGGACGATGTCATGGGGCGTCTGGTCCTCGCGGCGTTGCTGCTCTGGGCCCTGGCACTGGCCGCCTGGCTGGTCGCGCCGGGCGGTGGTCGTGCGGGCACCGCGCGGACGTTACACTAGCCGCTTCGAATTTCCGCAGGAGCAAGCCCGTGACCGTGCAGCAAGCGATAGCGGCCCTCATCGAGCGCCGCGACCTGGACGAGGCGACCATGACCGCCGTGATGCAGGCGGTGATGACCGGCGAGGCCACGGATGCCCAGATCGGCGCGTTCCTGGTGGCCCTGCGCATGAAGGGCGAGACCATCGAGGAGATCCGCGCGGCTGCCGGCGTGATGCGCTCGCTGGCCACGCGCGTGGAGGTGCCACGTACCGGGCTGGTGGATACCTGCGGAACCGGCGGCGATGCCTCGGGCACCTTCAATATCTCCACCGCAGCGGCGCTGGTGGCGGCGGCGGGCGGCGTGCGGGTCGCCAAGCACGGCAATCGCTCGGTGTCGTCGAAATCCGGCAGTGCCGACGTGCTGGAATCGCTGGGGATCTCGCTGGGCCTGTCGCCGGCGGCGGTGGGGGCCTGCATCGACGAGGTTGGTGTTGGCTTCCTGTTCGCTCCCGCCCACCACGGCGCGATGAAGCACGCGATCGGTCCGCGCAAGGAACTCGGCGTGCGTACGCTGTTCAATGTGCTGGGGCCGCTGACCAACCCCGCCGGGGCGCCGAATCAGGTGCTCGGCGTGTTTTCCCAGGATTGGGTGCGCCCGCTGGCCGAGGCCCTGAAGGGGCTCGGTAGTGAGCACGTCCTGGTGGTGCATGCCGAGGATGGTCTGGACGAGATCAGCATCGCCTCGCCGACCCGGGTGGCGGAGCTGCAGGATGGCGAGATCCGTGAATACACCATCCGTCCGGAGGATTTCGGGCTGACGACCACGGCGCTGGATGCAGTCCGGGTCGACAGCGTGGAGGCCTCGGCCAGCATGCTGCGCGGCGTGCTGGACGGACAGGCGGGTGCGGCGCGCGACATCGTGCTGCTGAATGCCGGGGCGGCGATCTACGCCGGCGGCGGGGCGGACACACTCGCAGCGGGGATCAAGGCCGCGGCCCGGGCGATCGATTCCGGCGCGGCGCGCGAACGGCTGGAGCGCCTGCAAGCGACCAGCGCAAGACTGGCAAACAAGGAAGCACAATGAGTGAAGGCAACGCAGTACCCGACATCCTGCAGCGCATCCTGGAGCGCAAGCGCGAGGAGCTGAAGGAACGCGAGGTGTACTGGCCACTGCGCGAGCTGCGCGGCTGGATGGGGTCCGCCCCGGCACCGCGCGGTTTTCGCGCGGCCCTGCAGCGCGATATCGACGCCGGGCGCCCTGCGGTGATCGCGGAGATCAAGAAGGCCAGCCCGAGCCAGGGCCAGATCAGCCCGAACTTCAACCCCGAGGCGTTTGCGCGCAGCTACGAGGAGCATGGTGCGACCTGTCTGTCGGTGCTGACCGACGTGGACTTCTTCAAGGGGCGCGACGGCGACCTGCGCGATGCGCGCGTGGCCTGCACGATCCCGATCCTGCGCAAGGATTTCGTGATTGATCTCTACCAGGTCTACGAGGCCCGTGTACTCGGTGCGGATTGCGTGCTGCTGATCGCGGCGGCGCTGGATGACACGGCGCTGCACGAGCTCTTCTTCCTGACCCGCGAGCTGGGCATGGATGCCCTGGTGGAGGTACACGACGCCGAAGAGCTGGAGCGGGCCAAGCGCATCGGGGCCGACCTGATTGGCATCAACAACCGCGACCTGCACAGCTTCGAGACGCGGCTGGAGACGACGCTGGAACTGAAGGATCAGGTGCCGGAGGAGGCCCTGCTGGTGACCGAAAGCGGCATCCACACGCGCGAGGATGTCGCCCGCATGCAGGCGGCCGGGGTGAATGCCTTTCTGGTGGGCGAGGCCTTCATGCGCACCGAGGACCCGGGCGCGGCTCTGGGCCAGCTGTTCCGCGGCGAACAGTAGACTCTCCCAAGGGAGGGGCGAAGGCCCGGGCCGAAGGAGGCTGGCCCGGGTTTTGTCTCGATGGAGGCTGCGGGGAATGCAGCGTCAGCGGGTGCCGAACACCACGATGGTCTTGCCGTGGGCGGTGATCAGGCCGCGTTCTTCCAGATCCTTCAGCACGCGTCCGGCCATCTCGCGCGAGCAGCCCACGATACGCGCGATCTCCTGCCGGGTGATGCGTAGCTGCATGCCGTCGGGGTGGGTCATCGCGTCGGGCTGCTGGGCCAGGTCCAGCAGGGTGTGGGCGATGCGTCCGGTGACATCCACGAACGCGAGGTCCATCACCTTGCGCGAGGTCTGACGCAGGCGGGCCGCGATCTGGCTGGTGAGCAGCATCAGGATCTCGGGGTCGCGCTGGGCGATCTCGCGGAACTGGGTGTAGGGAATCTCCGCGGTCTCGGTGTCCTCGCGGGTGGTGACAGTCGCGCTGCGCGGGTCGTCCTCGAACATGCCCAGCTCGCCGAAAAACTCGCCCTTGTTCAGGTAGGCAAGTACCAGCTCATGTCCGTTGTTCTCGCCCAGTACCGAGACCGAACCACTGACCACGTAATACAGTGTGTCAGGTACGGTGCCCGAGTGAATGATCGTGGTGCGCTTGCGGTACTGGCGCCGGTGGCAGTAGCCGAGGAAACGCTCCAGCGCGGGCGACGGCTGCGCCGGGCGGTAAATGAACGGGTTGTTCAAGGCTTCCATGGTCACGTCCGATATCAGCTTCCTGAAGATGAGCGCCAGTGTAATGCAGCATCCGTGCCCTGCACCCCGGGGTAACTGGCACCGTTCACAAAATCCGCCGGCAAGGCCCTGTTTTGTGCAGCAGGTCCGCCCTGAGTAGAGTTCTACCCGAGTATAGGCGTGGATTTCTCCATCCAACAGTGTGAAAGGACAAGCCCGATGCAGGTGAAAGTGAAATGGCTGGATCAGGTGGCCTTTGTCGGCGAGACCGACAGTGGCCACGCGGTGGTGATGGACGGGGCGCCGGATGCCGGCGGGCGCAACCTGGGTGCGCGTCCGATGGAGATGCTGTTGCTGGGGATGGGGGGTTGTACCAGCTTCGACGTGATTGCGATGCTGAAGAAGGCGCGCCAGCAGGTGCTGGACTGCGAGGTGACCGTGGAGGGTACGCGGGCGGAGACCGTGCCCAAGGTCTTTACCGATATCCACGTGCACTTTCGCGTGTACGGCCACGAGCTGTCAGAGAAGCAGGTCGGGCGTGCGGTGGGGCTCTCGGCCGAGAAGTACTGCTCGGCCTCGCTGATGCTGGGGGCCTCGGCGAAGGTGACCCACGACTTCGAGATCATCGAGGGGCCGGCGCCGCGCTGAGGGAAACACATGATTCATGTACACGCTTGCGTTGGCACCCCAGGTTTTCCGAGACAAGGCGCGTCGTACAGCGGGTAGTGGTTCTACCCGCAAGCGGCGCAACGCAGAATCCGGGAACCTGGGGTGCCAACCCCACAAGCTATTGAATGCAGGGGCTCGGCCGCTTTTGCGCGCGCACGGCGTTGCGGTTCCCTTGTGCAGAGTGACTGCACGGCAGTCACCGCGCCTTGTTCGCACGCAAAAGCGACTCGAGCGCAAGCGTGTACATGATTCAGTGTTTCCCTGAGCGGGAACTCGGGTTCTTTCCTTGGACTCGGAGGCCGGGGCGTCTACAATTCGCCGCTCGCTGCGGCCCGGGCCAAGAGGACACGCCATGCCTCGTCACAAGAAGCAGATCAAGCTCCACGGTTTCAATAACCTGACCAAGAGCCTGAGCTTCAATATCTACGATATCTGCTATGCCTCGGGTGACCGGCATCGCGATGAATACATTGCGTACATCGACGAGGCGTACAACGCCCAGCGTCTGACGCAGATCCTGTCCGACGTGGCCCACCTGATCGGGGCCAACATCCTCGATATATCGCGCCAGGACTACGATCCGCAGGGCGCGTCGGTGACCATGTTGATCTCGGAAGAGCCGGTAGCCACCGAAAAGATCGGCTACACCGAAGGTCCCGGTCCGTTGCCGGAGACCGTGGTCGGCCACCTGGACAAGAGCCACATTACGGTGCACACCTACCCGGAGGCGCACCCCGAGGGTGGGATCGCGACCTTCCGCGCGGATATCGACGTGTCCACCTGCGGGCGCATCTCGCCGCTGCGCGCCCTGAACTATCTGATCCACAGCTTCGAGTCCGACATCGTGATCATGGACTACCGTGTGCGCGGCTTCACCCGCGACGTGCGCGGCAAGAAGCACTTCATCGATCACAAGATCAACTCCATCCAGGACTTCCTGTCGCGCGACACCCAGGAGAAGTACCAGATGGTGGACGTGAACGTGTACCAGGAATACCTGTTCCACACCAAGATGGTACTGAAGGACTTCGACCTGGACAGCTACCTGTTCGGGCTGGGCAAGGATGATTACTCGGCCAAGGAGGCCAAGCGCATCTCCAAGCTGCTCAAGCACGAGATGATGGAGATCTTCTACGGCAAGAACATGAGTCGCCCGGGCTGAGTCGGTGCGCGCCGCGCGTTGCACGCGGCGGTGATCACCTGGCTTCCCGCGTCGCGGGTCAGTCAGATCCAGTAGGCGGTGCGCGTCATCACGCTGGACGTCAGCGGCATCAGGAGGTTGCGCACCGGCCACGGGGGCGCCTTGCCGCCCAGTGCCATCGCGTGCGCACCGTGTTCCACCTCGTCCTGCTTCATCTGCGCCAGGATGCGTGCGGAGACCTCGTCCTGTGCCGGCAGGCGCTCCAGATGGCGGTCCAGGTGGCGTTCCACCTGGCGCTCGGTCTCGTCGATAAAGCCCAGGCTGTAGGCATCGCCGGTCAGTCCGGCGAGTGCGCCCATCCCGAACGAGCCCATGTACCAGAACGGCCCCAGCAGGCTGGTACGGCCGCCCAGGTCGTGCACCCGCCGTGCGCACCAGTGCAGGTGGTCGCCCTCTTCGCGCGAGGCCTGGTCCAGATGGCCGCGGATCTCCGGGTTGCGGGCGGTCAGCATCTGGCCCTGGTATAGCCCCTGCGCGGCGACCTCGCCGGCATGATTGACCCGCATCAGGCGGGTGGACAGATCGCGCTCGTGATCCTCCAGGTGCGGCCCGATGTCATCCCCGCCGGGGGATGGCCGGCCGGTGGAGCGGGCCTGTCCGGAGACGACCTTCACGAAGGCATCGGCCTGGTTGATCAGGTGGTCCAGCGGGGAGAGTCGGCGCATGGTTCCGGTCCGGTTGGGGCGTCGTGGTGTACCCCTCAAGGGTACCGCAAGCGCGGGCAGGGATCAGCGCCCGGCGGAGTGGTGAGTGTGGTTTTTCAGACGCCGGGCCAGAAAGCGCGCGGGTGACAGGATTTCCGGTAGCCCCGATTGTTCGCTTGCCAGCGCCCGCAGGTGCACGCTGCAACCGACATTGGGGCTGATGATCGCGTCCGGGGCGTCGGCGGTCAGGGCCTGCAGGGTCTCGGTGCCCAGGTCGTCGGCCATGGCCGGCTGCGTCAGCATCGCGGTGCCGCCGGCGCCGCAACAGTTTGGCGCGTCGGTGACCGGCGCTAGCGTGACCCCGGGCAGGCGTTCCAGGAGCGCGGGCAGCTCGCGGGCCTCGCGGGTGACGTTGCGCAGGGTGCAGGGCCGGTGCAGCGCGATGCGTATCGGTGTGCCGTCCCAGATATCTCCGTTGGTGTTGGCGTCCAGCCACTGTGCCAGAAACCGGGTGAGGCTCTGGCTGCGCGCCGCCAGCGAGCCCTCGGGGTATTCGCGCAGCGTGGCCTCGCAACCGCTGTCCAGCGCGATCACCGGTACCTCGCGGGTGCCAAAGGCCTCGCCATTCCGCGCCCGCAGCGCCTGCGCCGCCGTGCGGTGGCCGGTGTGCTGGTCCAGCGCCCCGCAGCAGACCTGGCCCTGCGGGATGGCCACGCGCACGCCGAGCGCGTCGAGGACCGCCAGAGCGGCTTCGAGATCGGGGCCGGTGAAGAAGCGGTCCATGCAGCCGGTGAACAGCAGGGCATCGGCCGTCTCCGGGCTCGCGGTCGCGTGCAGTCGGGGGGCGGGTGCCAGGGAGTCGCGGGTGTGGGCGAGACTGCGTTCCCAGCCGCCGCGTGGCAGCAGGCGGTCTACACCCAGGCGGGCGCCAGTGCGCGCCGCCAGCCCCCCGAGACTGCGCAGGGTTGGGTGCAGCAGGGCCTGATGTTGTAGCGTCTGGCGCCAGCGGTCCCCGCGCGACGGCGTGGTGGGGTGTTCGGTCAGGATCTCGCGGGCGCGGTCGATCAGCGCCCCGAAGGGCACGCGCGCCGGGCACACCACTTCGCAGGAGCGACAACCCAGGCAGCCTTCCAGATGGCTGCGCAGGCGTTCGGATTCCGGCTCCAGCCGGCCCTGGGCCAGGCCCTGCATCAGGGTCAGCCGCCCGCGCGGGGAGTCGCCCTCGACCCCGTGCCAGCCGTAGGTCGGGCAATGCGGCAGGCACAGGCCGCAGTGCACGCACTGGTCCGCGGCGGAAAGTCCCCTGAATCTCAGGGGCTGGTCCGATACCCCCAGCGGCTTTGCTAGGGTTTCGCCTTTATTCGCTTCCGGGAGGTTTCCCATGCTCGTGCGTTCGTTCCGGCCCGTCGGGTCCGCGTTTGCCTCGCTCATCCTGCTGAGCATACCAGTCTCGCAGGCCCTGGCCTGGGAGGCCGAGGGCTGGCAATCGACGATCGAGCTGGGGGCCTCCAAGACCACCGGGAACACCGAGTCCACCACGGCCACTGGCCGCTTCCGCGCCGAGCACACCGCCATTGACTGGCGCAATCGCATCCGCCTGGACGCGTACTTTCACGAGGAAGACGACGAAACCACCGGCGAGCGCTACATCGCCGGCTATCAGGCGGACCGCAAGCTGGGCGAGCACGACTATTTGTTCGGGGCGCTGCGTTACGAGCGTGACCGCTTTAGCAACTATGACTATCAGGGTTCGGCCACGGCTGGTTATGGTCGTCGCTTGATCGACGGCGAGCGGGTGCAGCTGGACGGCGAGATCGGTGCCGGTATGCGCCAGGTGCGCATCCGCACGACCGGGGAGACCGACAGCGAACCGGTCGGTCGCCTGGCCGGCAACTTCCGCTGGGAGATTAGCGACAACGCCCGCCTCACCGACGAGTTGCTGATCCTGACCGGTAGCGACAACACCGAGATCGAGAACATCCTCGCCCTGACCGCGGACGTCACCAGCCGGATGTCCCTGCGTACCAGCTTTACCGTGAAGCACAACACCGACGTCGAGCCCGGCGTGGAGAATACCGACACCATCACGGACGTGAGCCTGGTCTACCGCTTCCGCTGAATGTACGGACAGCGCACGCTGCCACCCGTCGTTTTGCCGGTGGCAGCGTTATCATGAGTCGCAGGGATCACCGGAGATTTCCATGGGCTACTACCAGCGCCATATCTTTTTCTGCACCAACTGCCGCGAGGACGGCAACTGTTGCGAGGACCACGGGGCGACCGAGATGCGCGCCTATGCCAAGAACCAGGCCAAGGCCATGGGCATCCACGGCAAGGGCCAGGTGCGGGTGAACACCGCCGGCTGCCTGGACCGCTGCAACGAGGGACCGGTCGCGGTCGTCTACCCGGAGGGCGTCTGGTACACCTACCAGGACGAACGCGACATCGACGAGATCCTGGAAGAACACCTCAAGAATGGCCGCGTGGTCGGCCGCCTGCAGATCTGAACCCCGCCGGGTGCCGCGTTGGCTTGACTTTATGCGCCGGCCTCCGGAGAATTCGCAGCCCGCGTGGCTACGTAGCTCAGCTGGTTAGAGCACATCACTCATAATGATGGGGTCCCCTGTTCGAATCAGGGCGTAGCCACCACCGAATTCTCCAAAAGGGCTGCCTTCCGGCAGCCCTTTTTGGTGTTGGGCGCTGCTACCGGTTTTGGCTTTGCGTATCCTGGTAGTGACGAAGGCGTGGGCAAGGGGGCGCTATGCGCAGCAAGCGGACGATTCTGGCGGGGCTTGGGCTGCTGGTCGCAATGGCGGCAAGTGGGGCCACGGTCGCGGATGATGGGCGCCCGGCAGGGTTTGTTGCGGCGGGTGACGTGGTAACGGACCTGGTCGAGGAGATCCGGTACTTTGGCGACGACAACTTCGTGGGCGAGCCGATTGATGGCTACGAGGCCCCCGTTTGCATCCTGACGCACCCGGCCGCCCATGCCCTCGCCCGGGTGCAGGAACGTCTTGCGGCGTTCGGGCTCGGTCTCAAGGTGTTCGACTGTTATCGGCCGGAGCGGGCCGTCGCGCACTTCGTGCGCTGGGCGGAGGATCTTGGCGATACCCGGATGCAGGCGCAGTATTACCCGGGTGTCGCCAAGGACGCGTTGTTCGAGCATGGCTATATCGCGGCCCGGTCGAGTCACTCGCGTGGCTCGACGGTCGATCTGACCTTGATTGATCGCGGTTCCGGCGAGGCACTGGAGATGGGCACCGGCTTTGACCGGTTCAGTCCGCGCTCCTGGCCCGGGGATGACGGTGTTTCTGCGCAGCAGCGGGCCAACCGCATGCTTTTGCAGCGGCTGATGGTAGAGGCGGGCTTCGAGCCCTACGAGCAGGAGTGGTGGCATTTCACCCTGGCGGACGAGCCCTTTCCGGATCACTATTTCGATTTTGTGGTCGGCCGGGGCCAATAGGCGCGCCGGAGGGCTTTATTGCCGCCTGTTCGGGGCTCGGCTAGACTGCGCGCCGGCCGGCCCGGCTCACTGGGACCAACCTCGGATGAACGCCATGAAACGTTACGGAATCCGCATTCGCCTGCCGGAAGGCAGCACCCTTTCCATGCCGCACCTGCTGGGGGCGGACTGGGAATCCTATCGCTGGTATGACAGCGAGCCGGCGCGCGAGAAGGCGCTGGCGGACATGCAGCGCGACCTCCCGAATTACCGCAAGGGCGATCACGTCGCCCAGGTCCTCGAGCGCGTCGAACGCGACGCCTGAGCCGGATTCGAATCCGTCGCGACCCGCGGCGGCATCAGAGCGTCAGCGGCTCCATCAGGTAGCACAGGCAGTCCTGGGCGATCACGCGGGTGTCCAGCGTGAGCATGGACGGCATCGCCTGGCGCTTCAGGCGGATCTCCTGACCGGTCCGTTCCAGGTACTCCCCGGTCACATCCGAACCGTCCTCCGCGATCGCAATCAGCGGGTCCTGGGTATCCGCGTGGGCGTTCACCAGGCGCGAGCCAGCGGGGAGTAGCTGGAAATTCAGGCCATCCAGGTCGGGCTCCAGACGGATATCGTGCTGCGCTTCCAGTCCGACCTGCAATCCGGGGCGTACCCGGACCTGGGCCACGGTGTGGAAGATCTCGATGGCGCCCGTCCGCGGCGGCTCCTGGGCGAAGTGGTCCAGGTGCAGCACTGCATCGATCATCTCGCATGCGTGGTCCACGCCGGCCGCGTCCTCGGGGTGGCCGCACTCCACGGTCACGGCCGGTGCGATACGCGCCAGGGCCATGGAGGCCACGCCGCGCGGCCGGGTGAAGTAGACCACCGTGCGCCCAAACAGCGCGGCCAGATTCAGGAACGGCGCATCCAGGTGATTGATGCAGGCGTAGTGGGGGTTGCGCCCGGTGTTGTTGTGCAGGTCGATTGCGGCGAACAGGCCGCGTCCCTCCAGGCGCTGGCAGAGTTCGGCGAAGACGTCGGCCTCGCGCGAGCCGCCCTGCTCGGTCCCCGGCCAGATGCGGTTGAAGTCCGGCTGGTCGTCCAGGTGGCGCTGATTGAGCGCTGCGGCCTGCGGGTTGCCCACGACCAGGGTCAGCGCACGCGGCAGCGGGCGCCCGGTGTAGTGGCGCAGGAGTTGCTGCACCGCGTGCAGGCCCACCGGCTCGTTTCCGTGCAGCAGCAGGACCACGGCCACCGCGGGTTCGCGCTGGCCCTCCAGGTGGATCAGCGCCGGCCCGGGCACGCACTGGTGCAGGGTGGCGGGCGTGGCCTCGAGGAAGCCGTCGGGTAGTTCGAAGTATTCGTTGATCGAAAGAGTCACGGGTTTCCTCAAAGTCCCCAAGTGTGAACCGGCGCGCCGGTGTTCTGCCAGCCGCGGTAGGCGTGGACCAGGCCCGGCCAGTCGCGGCCGTGGCGCGCGACCCAGTCGCGTTGCCAGTGCGTTCCGGTCTGGCGGTTGGCGACGCGCGCGGCGATGATGCCAAGCAGATTGTCGCGTTCGCTGCGGTCGATGCCCAGGCGCTCCAGACCTTCGGCCGCCCGGGGGAGCAGCTCCCGCGTGATCAGGCGTGGCGCCGGGACGGGGTCGCGATGGCCCCAGCGCAGGCGCGCATCCAGCCCGTAGCGGGCGGCATTGTAGAAGTTGTCGCGGGCCTCGGAAAACGGGGTCTCCAGCGTTCCATTGGGCGATTCGGCCACCAGGTACTCGATCAGGCCCAGGGCGAAAGCGGTGTTGGCCAGCATGTCGATCAGCGACGGGCCGGCCGGCAGGCAGCGAAACTCCAGGCGTAGACTGCGTCGGCCATCCGCGTCGCAGCCCACGATCGGCCGGTTCCAGCGCCAGATGGTGCCGTTGTGGAAGGCGAGGTGGGCCAGTTGAGCGGCCGGCTCGTCGAGGGCCACTGGCAACAGCACCGGAAAGTGCTCGAGGTTCTCGGTGAACAACTCGCCGATGGATGTGTGCAGATAGCCGGTACCGAAGGTCACGCGGCGGATCGGGCCACGCGCCGAGTTGGCGAACCCGCCGACCTCCACCGATTGCTCGAACAATGGGATGCGGCTCTCGGCCCAGAGGTCGTGGCCGAAGATGTAGGGCGTATTGCCGGCGGCGGCCAGCACCGGTGCCGCGGCGACCAGCGAGGCGTTGTAAGCGCGGTGGGCGACCTCGGGGCGGGTCTCGATATGCACCTGGAAGGAGGTCGCCGCCGCCTCCAGCATCACGTCCGCATGGCGGTGCTGGAGGTGCTCGTGACCGACGATGTCCACCTGCAGCGGGCGCTGGGCGCGTTGTTCCAGGATCGCGCTGTTCAGGGCCCGGTAGCGGGCCTGCTGCGACATGTGGTGGATCCCGAGGTCGTCCGGTTCCAGGGTGGGCAGGCTGCCGGCCATCAGCAGTTCCGCGCCGGCGTGGCGGGCCGCCCGGCGCGCCCGGCGCAGGGTCTCGTTCAACTCGTCGAGGATCGCGCTGAAGCAGCCGGGACCGGTGCGGAAGACGCCGCTGTTCAGTTCGACATTGAACTGCGCCAGTTCAAGGGTGGCCAGCGGGCTGTCCATCGCGGCGAGGAAGGCGTCATTGACCGGTAGCGGTCGCCCCTGGGTGTCGCATAGCCAGGCTTCGATCTCGAAGCCCAGCCGCGGGGGTGGGGCGGGGTCCTCGGGCGGTTGCGTGCGCAGCCAGTCCAGCAGCTGGGCGGTCTCGTCCGCGAGGGCCTGGTGGAAGCGGTCAAAGTCTGCCGCGCCGAAGTGTTCCTCGCGGATCTCGCGGCCCAAGGGTTAGTCCTCGTCCCGGTCGTCGTCCGGTGCGTCGTCATAGAGGCTCTCCAGAAGATCGCCCCAGATCTGTTCGTGTTGCTCGATGAAGGCCAGCAGGCTCTTGCGGAAGGCGAGATAGTCAGCCTCGAAGGCTTCGAAGTCGGCCCCGCCGTTGAGCAGCTTGGCGGCCCGGTCGGTCTGCTGCAGGCTGTCACGCAGGTTGAGGCTGGCGGCCATCGCACCCTTGACGCGTTCGCGCTCGTGCGGGATCCAGGCGCGGTCCGACAGCATGGAGCGCAGGTTCTCGCCCAGTTCCAGCAGGCGCTTGCGCAGGCGCGGGACGGCGCCGATGGTGCCGGTCTTGAGCTCGCCCCAGACGGCATCGGTGATCAGGCGCGCCCAGCGTTCGCGCAGATCCCGCACGGTATCGGGGTCAAAGGCGAAAGCGCGCTCCAGTTGTTGCGGATCGAATGGCATTGGGTATCCTGATCGACGAAGCCTGGGATGTGCGGCGTCTGCGGTGGAGGGGCCGGAATAGCCTCGCGCCCCGTAGCGTCCTACAGGGTACAAGAACAAGCAAGGCCGCATGTACGGCCTGCGGATGGAGGAATCGACAACATGGCGACCTGGTTCGCGCAGCGCAGGCTGCGTCAGAAGGTGTGCGACCTGCGGCCACAGATGTACCGCATGGCATTCGCGTGGTGTCACGACGCCGCGCTGGCGGATGACCTGGTGCAGGAGGCAATGATGAAGGCCCTGACCCGGCTGAAGTCGTTGCAGGACGAGAATGCCCTGAAGGCCTGGGTGTTCCGCATCATGACCAACTGTTACCGCGACTGGGGCCGGCGGCAGAAGGACACGGTGGATGTGGACAGCATGGAGCTGTCCTGCGAGGACTGCCCGGAGCAACAGACCGAGCGCAATCGCATGGTCGCGGATGTCCACCGGGCGATGGCCGAACTGAGTACCGATCACCGTCAGGTGGTCGCGCTGGTGGACCTGGAGGGTTTTGCCTACTCCGAGGTCTCGGAGGTGCTGGACGTACCGATCGGCACTGTGATGAGTCGCCTGAGCCGGGCTCGGGCGCAATTAAAGAAGGTGCTGCTGGAGCAGCAGGCCGACACGGGGACAGCGGCCGATACACCCTTTCTCAAGGTAGTGAGGAATCGGCATGTCGAATGAACGACTGAGTGCAAAGAATCGACCCAGCGAGGAGATTCTCAATGCCTTCGTGGACGGCGAGTTCTCTCCGGAGGATCGTCTGTTTACGCTGAAGACGATCGCCTCCAGTGAGCATCTGAGTCGCGAAGTCTGCGACATGCACCAGCTCAAGGAGCTGGTGAACATGGCCTACGAAGACGTCCCGGCCGGGCGCGCGGCCGGCACCACCGGTGGCCGTTGCCGGTTATCCCGCGGTGGACGTTCGGCCTGGTTCCCGTCGGTGGCGGCCGGGGTGCTCGCGCTGGTCGTGGGCTCGCTGGGTGGATACGAGATCACTCGCGATGCCGGTTTCTTCGGGGGCGACCATGCTGCTGCGGCCGGCCAGGAGTCCGGGGCCCTGGCGCAAATGGCTGCCAGCGATAACGCGCCCGGCGGGGCCGCGGCCCCGCAGCAGGTGTTTTCGGCTACCGAAACCGATCAGATTCTGCTGCACATCAACGAGGCGGATACCCGCGCGGTGGACGAGTTGCTGGACGATATCGAGAGCATGTACCGCGAGGCCGCCACGGTCGGGCGCGACCTGAACGTGCAGGTGGTGGTGCACAACAACGCCATGGGCATGCTGCGAACCGACAGCGCACCCTATCCGGAACGCGTCGCGAGTATGGCGGAGGCGTACCCCACGCTGCGCTTTACCGCCTGCGCCCAGACCCTCAACCGCCTGGCGCGCGAGGAAGGCCAGAAGGTGGATATCCTGCCACAGGCTGAACTGATTGATTCCGGCGTCGCCGAGGCGGCCCGCCGTCAGGCGGAAGGCTGGATCTACATCAAGGTCTGATTCGGCGCGGCCGGAGTCTCGATGCAAGTCGACCCACAAGTGCTGCGCCCCGGCTGGTTTCTGGCCGGGGCGCTCTTGTTGATGCTGGCGGCGGGCGGCGCGACTGCTGTATTGATGGCTGCCGTCGCCAAGGCGCCGGCGGCCGAAGAGCCGCTGCGGGTGGTCTATCACATCAACACCGATGACCCGGGGCTCCACCTGAACGCCCTGCGCAACCTGCAGAATCACATCGACGGTAGCCCCGATGATGTTTCGCTCAGGATCAAGGTGTTGACTCATGGCAGCGGCATCAGTCTGCTGCAGCACGCCCGTACCGATCCGGACCTGCGCAGTACCGTGAACACCCTTAAGCTGCAGGATGTGCGCTTTTTGGTGTGTGGCAACTCGCTGGAATCGCGCGGGCTCGAACGCAGCGATCTGCATGAGGTGTCGGACAGGGACGTGGTTCCCAGTGGCATCGTGGAACTGACCCGCCTGCAACGCTCCGGTTACACCTACATCAAGCCCTGACCGGGCCGGCCGCACCCACCCTGCGTTGGGTGATTAGCGCCCCTCAAGCTCGGTGTCCAGCGCCGCCAGGCGCTCCGGTGTGCCGATGTCGCGCCAGGCACCGGAGTAGTGTTCGCCGGTCACCCGGCCGGCCTCGATGGCTTGACGCAGCAAGGGGCCGAGGGCCCGGCGCCCCGGTGGCAGATCACGAAACAGCGCCGGGTCGTACCAGCCGATGCCGCTGAAGGTCAGCAACTCGTTCCCCGCCAGGGCCACCCGCTCCCCGTCCAGGGCGAAATCGCCCTGCGTGTGATGGTCGGGGTTGGCGACCAGTACGAGGTGCGCGAGCGGTCGGTCGGTGGCTGTGTTCATCGTCGTCGGGGGTGTCAGCGGGTGGTCGCACCAGACATCGCCATTGACCACCAGAAACGGCTCCTCCCCCAGGAGGGGAAGGGCCTGGCGGATCCCGCCGGCGGTCTCCAGGGCACCCTCGGGCTCCGGTGAGTAGCGAATGGCGAGGCCCGACTGGCGTTCACCCAGGGTGGTGCGGATCTGTTCGCCCAGGTGCGCGAGGTTGATGACCACCTCGCGATACCCGGCGGTCGCCAGATGATCCAGTGTGTAGCCGATCAACGGCCGGCCACCGACCGGCAGCAGCGGCTTGGGGCAGTGGTCGGTCAACGGGCGCATGCGTTCGCCGCGCCCGGCGGCCAGGATCATTGCGCGCATGGCTTAATCCTCCCGCATCCGTTCGGGCATGTGGGTGTGGAACCAGTCGGCGACCGGCGCCAGCGCCGGCTGTGACAGCCCCTGCGCCAGGAGTCGATGCAGGCGCGGCAGGTGTTCCAGATAGCGCGGTTTGGTGTCCCGGCGCGCCAGGCGCACGAAGATCCCGAGGATTTTGGTGGTGCGCTGGACACCGAGCACGCGGTAGTGCTGCATGAAGACCTCGGGGTCCCAGGCCGTTCCCGCGGCATAACGCTCCAATGCTCGCTCCACGGTAGCGGGCGACACCTCGCGCCGGGCGTCTTCCAGCAGCGAGACGACATCGTAGGCGGGGCTGCCGAGCACGGCATCCTGGAAATCCAGGACGGCACAATCGCTATCCTCGCCGGGTGGCAGCATCAGGTTGTCCACGTGGAAGTCGCGTAGCACCAGTGTCCCGGGCAGGATGGGCAGGCCTTCCAGCGCCTCCCGCCAGGCTGCGAGAAATCCGTTGCGCAGGGACGCGCTCATCGGGGTGCCGTGTTGTTCCGGCCAGTACCAGTCGGCAAACAGCGCGGCCTCGTCCAGCAGGCGCTGGGAATCGTAGGCGGGGAGGTCCGGGGTCTTCGCGGCCTGCGCTGGCCAGGCGCGATGCAGCTGGATCAGGGTGTCGATGGCGCGGTCGTACAACGGGCCTTCCGCGGCCCCCTCGGCGAGGGCCCGGGTGAAGGTTCGGTCGCCGAGGTCCTCGAGCAGCACGAAACCGGTGGCTGGATCGTGCGCAAGGATGCGCGGCGGGCGCAGCCCCAGCGATTCCAGCAGTCGCGCGATCTCCACGAACGGTTCGGTGGCCTCGCGCTCGGGTGGCGCATCCATCAGCACCACCGGTTGGTCGTCGCGGCACAGGCGAAAATAGCGCCGAAAACTGGCATCTGCGCGCAGGAGTGCCAGGTCGGTAAACCTGCCCGGCTGGTCCTTCAGCCAGGCCTGGAGCTGCTTGCTGCGGCGATCGTCCGGGATCATGCGCGGGCCTCGGGAAATTCGCCGGATAGACGCTCGACGCGGGTGTCGATGCGGCCATCGGCATGCAGTGCCAGAATGCGGTAGCCGGCGTGTTTGGTATCCAGCGCGAACTGTTCGGAGCCGGGGGCGAACTGGACGCAGGTGGAGGGGCAGCCCAGCAGTTCGACGCCCTGGCGCTCGGCGCGGAAATCCTGATGGATGTGGCCGAAAAGGCAGGCGCGTACGCGCGGGTGGCGATCCAGGACCGCGAACAGGTCATCGGCGTTGGTCAGGCCGATCCGGTCCATCCATGCGCTGCCGACGGGCACGACCGGGTGGTGAACGGCGACCATGCCCCAGTGATCGGGGTGTGCGGTCAGTACTTGATCCAGGCGCGACAACTCGGCCGGCTCGATGCGCCCGGACGCCTGCCCCGCAACCGCAGAATTGATCCCGACCAGCAGCCAGTCGCCGAGCAGTCGGTGGCCGTCCAGGGCATGTCCGGCGCCCGTGAAGGCGCGGTGCAGCAGGGACCAGTCATCGTGGTTGCCCGCCAGGCCGGCGAGCGGCCAGCCTTTCACGTGTTCGTCGAGCATTGCGAGGAGTCGCGTGTAGGCCGCCGGATCCGGGTCTTCGGCCAGGTCGCCCGTGAGCCATAGCAGGTCCGGCCGGGCCTCGTTTCGGCGCAGGGCCTCGAGCACGCGGGCGAGCTGGCGGTCGCTGTCGGGATAACCCGGTCGAATGGGGCCCGGCTCCCGGCCGAGGTGGGTGTCGCTGATCTGAACGATGTGCTGCATGGGGCCGGTATCGTTTTCCGTATGGTGCCGGTTGTGTGCGTTCGGGCGCGCTTTCGTGTTTGCCGCCCGGCAGGGTTATTGCCCTATACTCGATCGGGTGTACCGTGCAATGCGCCGGGGCCTTCCCGCATGGGGCGAGAAGGGGCCTGGCGAGGGGTCCAAGATGAGCCAAGAAGCCAAGACCCGCCCGGATTCCGGGTACCGTCCGTCCGAGGACGAACCCTACATGAATCCGCGTCAACTGGACTACTTTCGCGCCAAGCTCGAGGCCTGGCGTGCCGAGCTGATCGAGGAATCGGAACAGACTCTGGAGCACCTGCGCATCGAGAGCTGGCAGGAGCCGGACCCGAATGACCGCGCCAGCCACGAGACCGATGCCGGCCTGGAGCTGCGTACCCGGGATCGGTACCGCAAGCTCCTGAACAAGATTGACGCGGCGCTGGCGCGCATCGAGCAGGGCGAATACGGCTATTGCGAGGAGACCGGCGAGCCAATCGGCATCGCCCGGCTGGAGGCGCGCCCGATTGCTACCCTAAGCGTGGTTGCCCAGGAGGCCCACGAGCGCGACGAGGCCCGCTACGAATAGTGTCTTCCTGGTCGCGGGTTTACTCGCCGGTCAGGGTGCGGGTGAATACCCGCGAGTTGCGTGCCTGGTTGTAACGGGTCTGCCGGCTGACCGGCAGATCGTCCACCTTGCCTGGCGTGTAACCGCGTTCCTGGAACCACTGGGCGGTGCGCGTGGTGAGCACGAATACCCGCCGGATTCCCTGTTCCTGCGCCAGGTGTTCCATCGCCTGCAGCAAACGGTCGCCGCGGCCGCTCCCGCGGTAATCCGCGTGCAGGGCCAGGCAGGCGATCTCCGCGGCATCCGCCTCGAACGGGTAGAGCGCGGCGGTCCCGATGATCAGGCCGTCGGCCTCCAGCACCTGGAAGCGGTCGATCTCCAGTTCCAGGTGCTCCCGCGCACGATGCACCAGGATGCCCTCGGCCTCCAGCGGTTCCAGTAGTGCATGGATGCCGCCCACATCGTCGAGCGTGGCCGGGCGCAGCCGTTCCAGTGGCTCGCGCGAGACCAGTGTGCCGATTCCCAGACGGGTGAACAGCTCGGTCAGGAGCCCGCCGTCGTTGTGCCGGTCGATCAGGTGCACCCGGATCTCGCGCTGGCGACAGGCGTCGATCGCGCTCTTCAGGTGGTTGGCCAGTTCCTGCGGCAGGTCGGTGGCGGTCTCCAGCAGCTCCTGCGCAGCCGGCACGGTGAGTTGGTCCAGCACGCCGTGTTCGGGGTCGCGCAACACCCCGGCTTCGGTGAGAAAGATCAGCTTGTCGGCGTTCAGCGCGATCGCCACCTGGGTGGCGACGTCCTCGCCGGAGAGGTTGAACACCTCGCCGGTGGGCGAGTACCCGAGTGGGGAGACCAGGGCCACCTGCTCGCGGTCCAGCAGGGCCGCGAGGGCGGTGGTGTCCACCCCGCGCACCTCGCCGGTGTAGTGGAAGTCCACGCCGTCGCGCACGCCCAATGGCCGTGCGGTGACGAAGTTGCCACTGGCCACGCGCAGGCGTGCGTTGCCGGTACCCGGCTGGCCGAGACTGCGCGAGAGCAGGCCCTCGATCTGCAGGCGCAGCCGACCGACCGCATCCAGCACGGCTTCCAGCGCTGCGCCATCCGTTACGCGCAACCCGTTGGCGTAGGCCGGGGTCAGTCCGCGCTCGCTCATCCGTGCCTCGATTTGCGGGCGCGCCCCGTAGACTAGAACGACCCGGATACCCAGGGCATTGAGCTTGGCGATATCGCGCATCAGTGCCGGAAATTCCGGCGCCTGGGCGGCCTCGCCTGCGAGCGCGATCACCATGGTGCGCCCGCGGTGGGCGGCGATGTACGGCACCGCATCCCGGAACCAGGCGAGCTCCCCGGGCTGTGGGGCGCGGCGCGAGGGCGCGTGATTGCGGGCGGCTGGGTTGGATGTGGCGGTCACGGGCGTGTCCGTTTCCTGATGATGTCCTTGGGCAGACAGTCTAGGGAATCACGGATCAATGTACACGTGGGATCAGTGTTTCCCTAGTCGGTCTCGCCACGAGGCGCTCGAGGTCCGGGACGGAGGCGCCGGGCGCGATGCCGTGCTCCTTGAACCACCCGGCATTGACCTCCAGGGCGTAGCGCACCGGCCGTTTCGCCTCGTGTATGCGGGTGGAGTGGGGCGTCATGCTGGCGATGTTGGTAATGGTGAAGTCTGCATCGATGAAGGCCACGTCCAGCGGGATGCGGGTGTTTTGCATCCACATGCCGTAGTGCGCCGGTCGTGGCCAGATGAACAGCATGCCGTGGTCGGCAGGCAGGTGGTCGCGGTGCATCAGCCCGATCCGGCGGCTACGGTCGGTCGCGGCGACCTCGATCGTCAGGGCTTGTTCGCCGAGTTGCAGTTCGGCGGTGGGCAGCCCGCTTTCGGCCTGCGCCAGCCCCGTGCCCAGGACGAACAGCAGCACCAGCCCGACGAGGCCGGGCTGCGCGCGCCCCCGCGACGTATTTATCAAGCTTATTCGCCGCTCATGCGCCCCACGGCGCAGCTGGCGAACGACTTGGCCTTGGCGCTGGCGGAGCGCAGGCCAGAGACCGAACCGACCTCGGGGTAACCCATGCTGGCGAGCTTGGCGGCGACCGCCTCGCGGGCGCTGTCGGGCGCCTCGATATCAACCGCACCGCCTTCCACGTCCACCTCGGCGTCGGTGACACCCTCGACCTGCAGCAGGCCCTTGCGGATGGAGCTGGCGCAGCCGCCACACTTGATGTTCTCGACTTCGATTTTCATTGCAGGTGCTCCGGGGTACTGGGGTTTGTACGACTCATTATGTACGATCTACGTTCACCGTAATCGTTCACGAGAATATACATGCCCGCCTATCGTTCCCGCACCACCACCCACGGCCGCAATATGGCGGGTGCCCGCGCCCTGTGGCGCGCCACCGGCATGAAGGATGGCGACTTCGGCAAGCCGATCATCGCCATTGCCAACTCCTTCACCCAGTTCGTGCCCGGGCACGTGCATCTGAAGGACCTGGGCCAGCTGGTGGCCGGCGAGGTGGAAAAGGCCGGTGGCGTGGCCAAGGAGTTCAACACCATCGCGGTGGACGACGGGATCGCGATGGGTCACGGCGGGATGCTCTATTCGCTGCCCTCGCGCGAGATCATCGCCGACTCGGTCGAGTACATGGTCAACGCACACTGCGCCGATGCCCTGGTCTGCATCTCCAACTGCGACAAGATCACCCCCGGCATGCTGATGGCCGCGATGCGTCTGAACATCCCGGTGGTGTTCGTCTCCGGCGGGCCGATGGAGGCCGGCAAGGTGCAGGCCCCGGGCAGCGACAAGGTCATCCACCTGGACCTGGTGGACGCGATGGTCAAGGCGGCCGACTCCAGTGCCAGTGATGAAGAAGTGGAGGCCATCGAGCGCTCCGCCTGCCCCACCTGCGGCTCCTGCTCCGGCATGTTCACCGCCAATTCGATGAACTGCCTGACCGAGGCGCTGGGCCTGTCGCTGCCGGGCAACGGCTCGTTGCTGGCCACCCACGCCGGGCGCAAGAGCCTGTTCGAGCAGGCCGGCCGGCGCGTGGTCGAACTGGCCAAGCGCTACTACGAGCAGGACGATGCATCCGCGCTGCCGCGTTCCATCGCCACCTTCGAGGCGTTCGAGAACGCGATGAGCCTGGATATCGCGATGGGCGGCTCCACCAACACCGTGCTGCACTTGCTGGCGGCCGCGCGCGAGGGCGAGGTCGACTTCACCATGGCTGACATCGATCGTCTGTCGCGCAAGGTGCCGAACCTGTGCAAGGTCGCCCCGGCCACCCAGCTCTACCACATGGAAGATGTCCACCGCGCCGGTGGCGTGGTCGGGATCCTCGCCGAGCTGGACCGCGGCGGGCTTATTCACCGCGACATTCCCACCGTGCACGCCGACACCATGGGCCAGGCCCTGGAACAGTGGGACGTGATGCGCCACGCCGCCGAGGCCGAGACGCTTTACCAGGCCGCCCCGGGCGGCGTGCCTACTCAGGTCGCGTTCAGCCAGGACAAGGCCTGGGACAGCCTGGACATCGACCGCGAGAACGGCTGCATCCGCGACATCGAGCATGCCTATTCGCAGGACGGTGGCCTGGCCGTGCTCTACGGCAACATGGCCCCGGACGGCTGCATTGTGAAGACTGCCGGGGTGGACGACAGCATCCTGAAATTCTCGGGCCCGGCCCGTGTCTTCGAGAGCCAGGACGCGACGGTGGAGGCCATTCTTGGTGACCAGATCCAGGCGGGCGACGTGGTGATCATCCGCTACGAGGGTCCCAAAGGCGGCCCGGGCATGCAGGAGATGCTCTATCCGACGTCGTATCTCAAGTCCAAGGGCCTGGGCAAGGAATGCGCGCTGGTCACCGACGGGCGCTTCTCCGGCGGCACCTCCGGGCTGTCGATCGGTCACGTCTCGCCGGAGGCGGCGCAGGGTGGTGCGATCGGCCTGATCGAGGAAGGCGACACCATCGTGATCGACATCCCCGGTCGCGAGGTCCGCATCGACGTCGACGACGCCACGCTGGCGGCGCGGCGCGAGGCTATGGAGGCCCGTGGCGCGAAGGCCTGGAAGCCCGAGTCGCGCGAGCGCCAGGTGTCCCAGGCCCTGCGTGCCTATGCCCTGATGACCACCTCGGCCGCCTACGGCGCCGTGCGCGATATCTCGCGCTTCGAGGACTAGCCTAGGGCCCGGGGGGGCTGTATTTCATCCCGCTTCGGTGCGGCGTCTAATGCTGAAATGATGCGTTTCGCTGCGCTCAACGCATCCTTGTGTCTTGCGGTTCACGGATCGCTACCATGAACCGTACCGGGCTCGGGGTAACCCGAACGCATCCTGAGGTCACGAACCTGTTTCGTAGATGGGCCCCCGAGTCCTTTTTCATCTCGAAGTTTGAACGGTATCCAATGCCCCCCGTGAGGGACGGGTGAGGCTGTACGGACAAGGCGAGAGGACGAGATGGCGCATATTGGCATTGATGTGAGCAAGAACAAGCTCGACTGCATGTGGGTCCGGGATCTGGAGGCGGGCAAGGTCAAGCCCAAAGTGTTCCCGAAC
>NZ_KB906562.1:0-132415 GCF_000381505.1 Thioalkalivibrio sp. ALM2T | reverse complement strand
GGTCTCGGCGGTTCGGGAACACCTTGGGCTTGACCTTGCCCGCCTCCAGATCCCGGACCCACATGCAGTCGAGCTTGTTCTTGCTCACATCAATGCCAATATGCGCCATCTCGTCCTCTCGCCTTGTCCGTACAGCCTCACCCGTCCCTCACGGGGGGCATTGGATACCGTTCAAACTTCGAGATGAAAAAGGACTCGGGGGCCCATCTACGAAACAGGTTCGTGACCTCAGGATGCGTTCGGGTTACCCCGAGCCCGGTACGGTTCATGGTAGCGATCCGTGAACCGCAAGACACAAGGATGTGTTGAGCGTAGCGAAACGCATCGACCAGGGTGTGTCGCTCCCCAAACCGTGCGAAATCAGAGTGTCAGGCCGTCCATTGGCAATGCCGGGGTTTCGCCCAGCACGCTGTCGCACACCAGCGCGGCCGCGCCGCAGGCGAAGGTCCACCCCAGGTGGCCGGATCCGGTATTGAGGTAAAGGCCCGGTACCACGGTCGCCCCGAGGATCGGGGTGCCGCGTGCGCTCATCGGGCGCAGGCCGGTCCACGGGGCCATGGTTTCGGCATCCATTCGGTCGGGCAGGCTGGCCAGGGTGCGCCGGCAATGGTCCAGTACGCTGGCGGCCCGCTGCGGGTTCAGGCTGCCGTCGCGACCCGCGAACTCCGCGGTGCCGGCCAGGCGCAGGCGATCGCCCAGCGGGGTCATCACGACCTTGTTGGCGTCGTCGATCAGCGGCAGGTGAATCCGGGTTTCGGCGTCCATCGGCAGGGTCAGCGAGTAGCCCTTGACCGGTGCCACGGGCAGCCGGATCCCGAGTGGGCGCAGCAGATCGGGCGCGTGGTAGCCGTTGGCAACGACACAGGCATCCGCGGCGATCGGGCCTTCCGAGGTCTCCAGCGCATCGAGGCGGCCGCGGAAGGTGCGCAGGCGGCGCACCGCCACGCCCGGGCAATAGGTCAGTCCGCGGCGGCGGGCGATGGCCAGCAGGCCCGCGGTAAAGCGGGCGGCATCGCCGATGGCATCGTCGGGAAAGTAGAGCCCGCCGCATAATTGATCGCGCACGGGGGCCAGCGCCGGCTCTTCGGCGATGATGCGCTCGACGGTCCAGTCCTCAAAGCGCACGCCGGCGTCCGCCATGTCCTCGCTGGCGGCGCGGTTGCGGGCCTGGCTGGCCGGGTCCTGGAACAGCTTGAGGATGCCGCTGCGGCGGAAGTCGAAGTCCAGCCCCTCGGGTGCCAGCTTGCGCTGCAGGCGGTCGATCTCCTTCAGGGAGAAGGCAGCCAGGCGCGCATTGAGCCGGGTGTGTTCCTCGAAGCGCGCGCGGCGGCTGTTGCCGAGAAAGCGCAGGCCCCAGCCGATCAGTCCCGGTATGGCGTGCGGGCGCACCAGCAGCGGCGAATCGCGCCGTCCGAGATAGCGCAGCAGGTCGAGACCCACGCCCGGGGCATTCCAGGGTTCGGCATGGCTGGCATGCAGCATGCCGCCATTGGCGAAACTGGATCCACTGGCCGGCGCCGCAGCGGCGTCCAGCAGCACGACCTCGGCTCCGGCCTCCTGCAGGTACCAGGCTGTGGTGACACCGATCACCCCGGCGCCGATGACCGCTACGCGCATCCGTTGGTCCTTCCGTTGTCGTGGCTCATGTGCCACTGGCCATTCGTTGGATCAGTGTCGCGTATTCGCGTTCCAGGCGTTTGGGTGAAACCTTCTCGCGGGTGCCCAGTTCCTGGGCGAACTGCGAGACGCGGAATTCCTCGATGCGGTAGCGAAAGGCGAGGACGTCCGGGTGGTCCGGGGCGCGGGCGATCAGTTCCTGCGCCTGCTGCCACAGTGGCTCCACGGCGACCCGCCGGGCGCGGTCCTTGTCCGGGGCCTGGGTCAGGCGCTCCAGGCGCTTCTCGATCGCCTCGAGGTAGCGCGGCAGTTCCGGCAGGACATCATGCGGGATGCGCAGCAGGAAATCCGCCGGGACCAGCGCGTCCAGCTGCCCGCGGATGTCGCGCGCGGCCTCGATCCAGGATAGCGGCAGGTCGCCCTGCAGCCGGGTGCGCAGGTCGTGCCAGCGGCGCAGGGTCTCGGCGGTCAGGCGCGAGAGCTCCATTACGGTGGGCGAGAACGCCGGCAGGGATTCGTTGAGTCGTTGGACGAACGCCTCGGCGTCGCGTGGCCAGGGCTCGGCCAGGAACACGCGGTCGGCGGCGGCCTCCAGGATCTGGTCGCGCAGGGTCTCGCAGCTGCCCAGTGTCGAGTAGTTCAGGCAGGCGCGTTCGATCTCCGGGAGCTGGCGCCGCAGATCGCGCGCGGTCTTGCGGGCGCCGAGCAGAAACAGCCGGCGCAGGCCCGCGCGGTGGGCGCGTTCGGCCTTGCCCGGGTCGGGTTCCAACTCCAGCGAGACGGAATCGTTATGGTCGACCAGGATCGGGAAGGCACGCAGCTGTGCCCCCTGGTGGTCGAATTCGACGCTCTCCGGCAGCGCACCGAAATCCCATTCGGTGATGCCCTCGCGGGTGATCTCGTCCGGACGGCTGGCATCGAAGTGGGCCTCGGCGCTCCCGCCCAGTCGCGCCTTGAGCGCGGGCAGCTCGCGGCCGCTGGCCTCTTCCTTCCCTTCCGGGTCGAGGATGCGAAAGCGCATCACCAGGTGCGGCTCCAGGGTCTCCGGGCGCCAGGCATCCAGCGGGATGTCGGTGCCGGTCATGGAGCGCAGGGCCGCGGCCAGTGCCGGGATCAGTGGGCCCTGGCGGTGTTCGATGCGGGCGAGCGCGGCGCGGGCGAAGTCCGGGGCGGGCACGAACTGGCGGCGCAGGGCCTTGGGCAGGCTCCGCAGCAGGGCGGTCACGCGATCCTCCAGCAGCCCTGGCACCAGCCAGTCGCCCAGCCATTCGGGCACCGCGTTCAGCGCGGCGATGGGGATGGTGACGGTCACGCCGTCGTCCGGCTGGCCGGGCTCGAAGCGGTAGGCCAGTGGCAGGCGCAGGCCCTCGAGCTCCAGATGGTCGGGATAGGCGCCTTCCGGGAGCGTGGCCGTTGGCTCGTTCATGAGCTCGGCGCGGTCGATCTTCAGCGCCTCCGGATCGTGTTTTTCGGTCTTGCGCGCCCAGGTCTCGAAGCTCGTGCCGTCGGTGATCTCGGCCGGCAGACGGGCGTCGTAGAAGTCGAACAGGCGCTCCTCTTCCACCAGCAGGTCGCGGCGGCGCCCGCGCGCCTCCTGTTCGGCGATCTCGGCCACCGCCTCGCGGTTGGCGCGCACGCCGTTGGAGCGCGATCTTAGCTCGCCACCGACCAGGCCCTCGCGGATCAGGATGCGCCGCGCCTCGGCCGGGTCATACTTGGCGAAGTCCACCGGTTTCCTGGGTGCCACGACCAGCCCGTACAGGGTGATGCGGTCGAACGCCCCGACGCGTCCGCTGCGGCCCTGGAAGTGCGGCTCGAAGATGTGGTGCTTAAGCAGGTGCGGGGCGGCGGTCAGGATCCAGTCGGGCTCGATGCGTGCGTTGTCGCGGGCGTATACACGCGTGGTCTCGGCGATCTCCGCGCTCATCACCCAGGCCGGCTTCTTCTTCGCCAGCACCGAGCCGGGGTGGATCTGGAAGCGGCGGTTGCGTGCGCCCAGGTAGTCGCCGCGCTCGGTCTTCTGCCCGACCTGACTGACCAGCCCGGTCAGCAGCGCCCGGTGCACCGCCTCGGCGTCCGCCGGTTGGTGGTTCGGCTTCAGGTCCATCTCGCGCGCCAGGCGCAGGAGTTGTACGCGCAGCTCCTGCCATTCGCGCATGCGCAGAAAGTTCAGGAAGTGCTCGCGGCACCAGCGCTTCAGGGCACTGGACCCGAGGTCCTCGCGGGCGGTGTGCCAGGCGTCCCACAGCCGCAGCATGCCCATGAAGTCGGACCCCTCGACCTGGAACTCGCGGTGGGCCTGGTCCGCCGCCTGGGTGGCCTCGGCCGGGCGCTCGCGCGGGTCCTGCAGCGACAGGGACGCGGCGATGGTGGCGGTCTCGGTGACACAGTCGTGCTCGGTGCCGGCCAGCAGCATCGCCGCGTGGCGCGGGTCGATGGGCATGCGCGCGAGCTGCCGCCCGCGCCGGGTGATCCGGCCACGCTCGTCTACCGCGCCCAGTTCGTCGAGCAGGTGGTAGCCATCCTTGACCAGGCGCGGGTCGGGCGGATCGAGGAACGGAAACTGGCGCGGCTGGCCGAGCTTGAGCGCGGCCATCTGCAGGATCACCGAGGCGAGGTTAGAGCGCTGGATCTCCGGGTCGGTGAAGGGCGGGCGCAGGTTGAAGTCGTCTTCCGCGAACAGCCGGATGCAGATGCCGGGGCCCAGCCGGCCGCAGCGCCCGGCGCGCTGGTCGCAGGCGGCCTGCGAGATGGCCTCCAGGCTCAGGCGCTGCACCCGCGAGCGCCAGGAGTAGCGCGAGATGCGCGCGAGCCCGGAGTCGATCACGAAGCGGATGCCGGGCACGGTCAACGCGGTCTCGGCGACGTTGGTTGCGAGCACGATGCGACGGCCGCTGTGTGACTGGAATACCCGCGACTGCTCGCGCGCGGACAGCCGTGCGTACAGCGCCAGGATCTCGGTGTCGGCGCGGACCTGGCCGCGCAGGGCCTGGTGGGCGTCGCGGATCTCGCGCTCGCCGGGCAGGAATACCAGTACGTCGCCGGGCCCGGCGCGCTCGCACTCGGCCACCGCGTCGCGGATGCCGTCGAACAGGTCGCGTTCACCACGCCCCTGTTCGTCGCCTTCGTCACCAGTATCCTCCGGCTCGATCGGCCGGTAGCGGACCTCCACCGGATAGGTGCGTCCGGCCACCGTCAGGATCGGGGCGTCGTCGAAGAACGCCGACAGCCGTTCGGGGTCCAGGGTGGCCGAGGTGATGATGATGCGCAGTTCGGGGCGTTTGTGCGACAGGCGTTTGAGCACGCCCATCAGAAAGTCGATGTTCAGGCTGCGTTCGTGCGCCTCGTCGACGATGATGGTGTCGTATGCGCGTAGCTCCGGGTCATGCGCCATTTCCGCCAGCAGGATGCCGTCGGTCATCAGCTTGACCCAGTTGTTTGGCCCGGTCTGGTCGGAGAAACGCACCTTGAAGCCGACCGTGGAGTCCCGGTTGCCGCCCAAGGTGGTGCCAAGTTCCTCGGCGATGCGGCTGGCCACCGAGCGCGCGGCGATCCGGCGCGGCTGGGTGTGACCGATCAGCCCGGTCTCGCCGCGCCCGGCCTCCAGGCACAGCTTGGGCAGCTGGGTGGTCTTGCCGGAGCCGGTCTCGCCGCACAGCACGAGTACCGGGTGCTCGCGGATGGCGGCGACGATGCGTTCGCGTTCGGCGTGGATCGGCAGGTCGCCGGCGTAGACGGGTTGCGGGCGCAGGCGGGCGCGCTCGTCACTGCCTACCTGGGGGGCGGCCCCCTCGATGGTGGCCAGGCGTTCGGCGAGGGTGCGGGCCATGCGGTCGCACGGCTGCCCGCGCCGCTGGCGCTGACGGGCCCGGCGCAGCAGGTCCGCGAGGTCCTTGCGTTCGCCGCCGGAGGGCAATGCCTCGATGCGGGCCGCGAGGGCGTCGAGATCCGGTGCGGGGGCCGGTTTCACGCTCAGCCCTGGTAGCGTAGACGCAGGGCCTCGATATTCTCCGTGCGCAGGCGCTCCAGCGCCTGGCGCACGCGGTCCTCGTCACTGAACGGGCCGAGGTAGACGCGGTACCAGGTCTCGCCCTGGATCTCGACCTCGTGCACTTTCGGGTCCAGACCGAGCAGGGTCAGTCGTGCCTTCATCTCGTCGGCCTGGGCAAAGCGGCGGAACGAGCCGGTCTGCAGGACGACCGGATCGCCTTCACTGGGCGATGCGGCCGGTGGCACGGTCGGGGCGGGCGCGTCGCGCTCGGACTCCGGCACCCGGATCTCGTCCTCGGGCAGCAGCTCGTAGTAGCGGAAGCGGGGCTCGTCGTCCGAGGGAACGGTGTCCCGCTCCACCGGTGCCGGGGTCGGGGCGGCCGTCTCGGTCGCGGGATCCGGGTCACCGAACAACGCACCCAGATCCGGCGAGCGGTCGGCACCCTGCAGGTACAGCACGGCGGCAAGCCCCAGGCCGATCAGCAGGCCGAGCAACATCCATACCCAGCCGGGGATCGGCCGCGAGGCCTTCCGCGGGGCGGACTTGCGACGGGTCTTGCGCGCCTGGGCCATGGTCTACATCCGTTCCGGGGCGGTCACGCCCAGCAGGCGCAGGCCGTTGTGCAGCACCTGCTTGGCGCCGGTCAGCAGCGCGAGGCGCGCGCCGATCACGTCGGGGTCGTCCGCGTTGAGGAAGGGTACCGCGTTGTAGTAGGCGTGGAAGCCGGCGGCCAGCTCGCGCAGGTACTGGGCAATCTGGTGCGGTTCGCAGGCCTCGGCGGCGGCCGCGATCACCTCGGGGAAACGATCCAGACGATCCAGCAGGTCATTCTCCTGCGGTTCGGTCAGGCGCGTGCTGAGGCCTGCGGCGTCGGCGGCGGCCGGGGCATGCCCGCGCTCGGCAGCGGTGCGCAGCACACTGGCGATGCGCGCGTGCGCGTACTGGATGTAGTACATCGGGTTGTCGTTGGACTGTGATTTGGCGAGATCCAGGTCGAAGTCCAGGTGCTGGTCGCAGCGGCGCTGCACGTAGAAGAAGCGCGCGGCATCCGAGCCGACCTCGTCGCGCAGCTCGCGCAGGGTCACGAACTGGCCGGCGCGGGTGGACATGGGCAGGCGCTCGCCACCGCGGTAGAGGATCGCGAACTGCACCAGCAGCACGTCGAGGCGGCCGGGGTCCAGGCCCAGGGCCTGCAGCGCGGCGCGCACGCGCGGGACGTAGCCGTGGTGGTCGGCGCCCCAGATGTTGATGACGCGTTCGAAGCCACGCTGGAACTTCTCGCGGTGGTAGGCGATGTCGGAGGCGAAGTAGGTGTAGTCGCCGTTCTCGCGGCGCACCACGCGGTCCTTGTCGTCGCCGTAGTCGGTGGAGCGGAACCAAAGGGCCCCGTCCTGCTCGTACAGCGCGCCGCGCCCCTGCAGGTCCTCCACCGCGGCGTCGATCGCGCCGGAGTCGGCCAGGCTGCGCTCGGAGAACCAGCACTGGTACTCGACGCCGAACTCGCGCAGGTCGTCGCGGATGTCATCGAGGATCGCGTTCAGGCCGCAGTCGAACACCTTGCGGTAAAGCGTCTCGCCCAGGAGCTCGCGGGCGCGGGCGATCACCGCGTCGATGAAGGTTTCCTTGTCGCCGCCGTCCGGCTCGTCCGCCGGAAGATCGCGGGTGACGGCCTCGGCCGGGTGCACGCCCTGTTCGCCGATCTGCGCGGTGAGGGTCTCGGCGACCGGGTAGATGTACTCGCCCTTGTAGCCATTGGCCGGGAACGGCACCTGGACACCGTGCTGCTCCAGGTAGCGTAGCCAGACGCTGGCGGCGAGGATGTTCATCTGCCGCCCGGCGTCGTTCACGTAGTACTCGCGGGTGACATCGAACCCGCAGAAATCCAGCAGGTCGGCTACCGTGGCGCCGAAGGCCGCGCCGCGGCCATGGCCGACATGCAGCGGCCCTGTGGGATTGGCGGAGACGAATTCCACCTGCACCGGGCGCCCCCCGCCTACGCTGGAGCGGCCGAAGTCGTCACCTTGGGTCGCGACGCGGCCCAGCACCAGCGTGCGGGCATCCGCGGCCAGGCGGAAGTTGATAAAACCGGGGCCGGCGATCTCGGTGCCGGCGAGGCCGGGTACCTCGGGCATGGCCGCACACAGGGCCTCGGCCAGATCGCGTGGCTTGGATTTCGCCGGGCGCGCGAGCTGCATCGCCAGGTTGGCGGCGAAGTCGCCATGTTCGCGGTCGCGCGCACGCGTGACCTGTACCTCGACACCGTGGTCGGCGGGTACGCGGCCTTCGGCCACCAGGGTCTCCAGTGCGGCCGCCAGGGCCTCGGTCAGGGTGTCTTTCAAGGGAAGCTCGATCCGTCGGGTAAAAAGGGCCGCATTCTAACCCGGAAGCGCTGGTCGTGCCGCCCCGGTACGGGGTGCTCGAAGGGAACCGGGCGGCGGTTTACGCCAGCGAGACCGGGTCGATGTCGATGGCGATGCGGGTGCCGCGCGGGAGGTCGTCGGTCTGCCAGGCGTGGCGGGCGCGGGTCAGGGCCCGATGGAGTGGGCCGCGCTGGGTGGACTGCAGCAGGATCTGTTCGCGGAAGCGGCGATTGACGCGGTGGCGCGGTGCGGGGGCCGGGCCGAGTACGCGCAGGCCTCCGGCAGCCGCGTTGCGCAAGTGGGTGGCGACGCGCTCGGCGTGGCGGCGGGTGGTCTCGGCATCGCCCGCCTCGACGCGGACCAGGGCCAGGTGGCCGTGGGGCGGCATCTCGGCGGCGGCGCGTTCCTCCAGCAGGGGCGCGACCATCGCCGGGTAGTCCGCGGCATTCAGGCCGCGGATCAGGGGGTGGTCCGGATGACCGGTCTGCAGCAGGACGCGGCCGCCGCCGGAACCGCGTCCGGCGCGCCCGGCGGCCTGCACGATCAGCTGCAGGGTGTTTTCGGTCGCGCGCAGGTCGACGCTGAACAGGCCCTGGTCGACGTCAATCACGCCGACTAGTCCGACCTGCGGGAAGTCGTGGCCCTTGGCCAGCATCTGGGTCCCGACGACGATGGCAGCATCCAGCTGGCGGATGCGGTCTAGCGCCTCCTCGAGCGCCCCCTTGTGGCGGATGCTGTCGCGGTCCAGGCGGATCAGCGGAGTGGTCGGGTAGTGGCGGGCCAGGGCCTGTTCCAGGCGCTGGGTGCCGAGACCGCGCTGGGCCAGGGCCTCGCCGCATTGCGGGCAGCGCTGGGGGCGCGGTTCCTGGTGACCGCAGAGGTGGCAGACGGCACGCGGGTTGTGCGCGTGGATGGTCAGGCGCGCATCGCAGTCCGGGCATTCGGCGACCCAGCCGCAGGCGTCGCAGGCCAGCACGCGGGCGAAGCCGCGCCGGTTCAGTAGCAGAAAGCACTGGTGGCCGGCGGCGAGGGTCTGTTGCATGGCATCCAGAAGCGGGGCGGTGAGGCCCTCGTCCGGGGTGTGCACACGCGTGTCGATGGCCTCGACGGCGGGGGGTTGAGAGCCGTCCGGGCGCGTCGCCAGTCGGGCGTGGGCGTAGCGGCCAGTGGTGGCCGCATGCAGGGTCTCCAAGGTCGGCGTGGCCGAGCCCAGGACCACCGCGGCCTGTTCTAGCTGGCCGCGCTTGATGGCCAGGTCGCGGGCGTTGTAACGAAAGCCATCCTGCTGTTTGAAGGCACTGTCGTGCTCCTCGTCGACGATGATCAGGCCGAGATCGGGCAGGGGCGTGAACAGCGCGGAACGGGTGCCGACGACGATGCGGCGATGCCCCTGACGGGCGGACTCCCAGGCGCGTAGGCGTTCGCCCTCGGACAGCCCGGAGTGGAGGAGGGCGACCTGCCCGGGGAAGCGCTGCTGGATGCGCGCGCTCAGCTGTGGCGTCAGGGCGATCTCGGGGATCAGGAACAGGACCTGGCGCCCGCGTGCCAGCACGCGTTCGGCCATTTGCAGGTAGACCTCGGTCTTGCCACTTCCGGTGACACCCTCCAGCAGGAGGGGTATGCCGGTATCCGGGGTCAGGGCGTCGACGGCGGCGCGTTGTTCGGCGGTCAGGGTGTGGTCGCTGGTGTTCGGGGGCGGTGGCTGTTTCGGGTCGGGCGTGGTCGCCTCCAGCCAGCCGCGTTCCGCAAACGCGCGCAGTTCGCGCGGGGCGAGTTGCAGCCCGGTGGCGGCGGCCAGGGTGGCGCGATCCAGGGCCGGTGAGGCATGCGGTGTGGGATCCGGGTGGGCCAGCGCGCGGAGGACGGCCTGCTGGCGTCGCCCGCGGGCGTCACCGTCGGCCAGCGCCTGGCTGCCCGCGGGTGTCATCCGCCACAGGGTCTCGGGTGTCAGGGCGGGGAGCGGGTCGCCATGGCGCAGGGCCGGGGGAAGTGCCCCCAGCAGGGCTTCGCCCAGGGGGTGGTGGTAGTACCGGGCTCCGAACTGCAGCAGTTCCAGCAGACGGGGCCCCAGAATCGGTTCTGCCTCGGGTGCTTCCTGGATCGCACGCAGGCGGCCAGGTGCAACCTCGCTGGTGGATGCCAGCTCGACCACGATCCCTATGGTCGACCCGCGCCCGAAGGGCACGCGCACTCGCTGGCCGGGTGTAAGCGTCAGGCCCTCGGGGATGCGGTAGTCGAACAGCCGGTCCAGAGGGCGATCCAGCGCGATGCAGGCGATTCGGGGCGCGGCAGGCATGCGCACAGTCTACTGTGTCGGGCCCCGGGGAGGGGGAGTGGCCGTCGCACTGCGAGAGGGGGTTATCCACAAAAGCTGTGGATAACTCTGTGGGTGAATCGGTATGAACATCCCTAAATGCTTGTTACTGCTAAGGGCTACTTGGATTGGGCAAAAATCGACCATATTCATTTAATTCATGTAAAACATAGAGTTATGGTCGTTATGTGAAACCGAGTGCGCGCTGTGTGTGCTAACCGGGGGTTGACCCCGGCCCTTGTGGGTAGTTTGTATAGGAAATGTACAGATTTCGGGTTTAAATCCTGGCCCGGTGGGCGAGCAACAAAAAAACCCGGCACCGCAAAACGGTGGCCGGGTTTCGGTTGCGGGGCCCGGTGTCCGGGCCCCGCGAGTGGGGCGGGCCGACTAGCCGAGGGCCTTGACCGATGCCACCAGTTCGGCGGCCACCTTCTGGCCGTCGCCGTACAACATCTGGTTGTTGTCGGCATAGAACAGGTGGTTCTCGATGCCCGAGAAACCGGAGCCCTTGCCGCGCTTCACGCAGATGACGTTGTGCGCCTGGTCCGCGTTGAGGATCGGCATGCCGTAGATCGGGGAGTCCGGATTGGTCCGGGCCACCGGGTTCACGACGTCGTTCGCGCCGATGACCATGGCGACATCCGCGGTCTTGAACTCCTCGTTGATCTCGTCGAGGTCGAAGATGATGTCGTAGGGCACGCCGGCCTCGGCCAGCAGCACGTTCATGTGCCCGGGCATGCGGCCCGCGACCGGGTGGATCGCGAACTTCACATCCACGCCGCGCTTCTGCAGCAGCTGGGTGAATTCCCAGATCTTGTGCTGCGCCTGCGCCACGGCCATGCCATAGCCCGGCACGATAATCACCTTTTCGGCAAAGGCCATCATGATCCCGGCGTCGTTGGCCTGGATCTCCTTCATGGTGCCCTCGATCGCTTCCTCGGCACCCCCGCCGCCGCCGCCGAACTGGCTGAACAGGATGTTACTGATCGGGCGGTTCATCGCCTTGGCCATCAGCTGGGTCAGCAGCGTACCGGCTGCACCGACAACAATACCGGCGATCATCAGTGCCGGGTTGTCGAGCACGATCCCCTTCAGGCCGACAGCCAGGCCGGTCAGGGCGTTGTACAGCGAGATGACCACCGGCATATCGGCGCCGCCGATCGGCAGAGTCATCAGGATGCCAAAGGCCAGCGACAGGACGAAGAACAGCAGCAGTGTGGCCGAGCCGATCTCGCCGCCGCCGGTCGCCAGCATGAAGCCGAGGATCACGGTGATAGCAAAGATGGCGATGTTCACCACCTGTTGGCCCGGGAAGTGGAAGGTCTTCTTCATCAGGCCCTGCAGCTTGGCGTAGGCCACCAGCGAGCCAGAGAAGGCCACCGCACCGATCAGCGAGCCGGTGGTGGCGATCGCCAGGCCGGTATTGGTGACGCTTTCCGGGGTGGCCTGCAGCAGGTAGATCGCACCGATGCCGGCCGCGGCGCCGCCGCCCATGCCGTTGTACAGCGCGATCATCTGCGGCATGTCGGTCATGGCGACCTTCTTGCCACTCCACCAGGCCAGACCGCCGCCGATGACGATGCCCAGGACGATCAGGGTGTAGTTCACGCCCCCGGAGACTTCCGGGTGCACGAAGGTCACGAGCGTGGCGATCACCATGCCCACGCCGGCCCACATGATGCCCGGCCGCGCGGTGGTCGGCGAAGACATCTTTTTGAGGCCGACGATGAACAGGACCGCCGCCGCAAAGTAGGCGAGGTTGATGATCAGGCTCATGCGTTATCTCCCTTCTTGTC
Organism: Thioalkalivibrio sp. ALM2T; assembly: GCF_000381505.1. Lineage (NCBI taxonomy): Bacteria > Pseudomonadati > Pseudomonadota > Gammaproteobacteria > Chromatiales > Ectothiorhodospiraceae > Thioalkalivibrio > Thioalkalivibrio sp. ALM2T. The sequence goes on along the minus strand of NZ_KB906562.1, from coordinate 120,337 downwards.
GTCCTTCTTGCTGGTCTTGAACATCTCCAGCATGCGTTCGGTGACGACATAGCCACCCACGGCGTTGCCCGCGGCCAGGATCACGGCGACAAAGCCGATGGCCTGTTCCAGCGGGGTCGTGGCGTGGCCGAGCGCGACCATGGTCCCGACCAGCACGATGCCGTGGACGAAGTTGGAACCGGACATCAGCGGGGTATGCAGGATGACCGGGACCTTGGAGATGATCTCGTAGCCGGTGAAGGCCGCGAGCATGAAGATGTACAGCGCGATAAAGCCTTCGATGATCATGTATTCGCTCCCTTCAGGGCCTCGCGGGTGGCCTCGTGCACGATCTCGCCGTCGCGGGTCAGCACGCTCTTGGCGATGACCTCGTCATCCCAGTCGGGCTGGAACTCGCCGCCTTCGGCGATCATCGGCGTGAGGAAATTGAGCAGGTTCTTGGCATACATCTCGGAGGCATGCAGCGGGACCTGCGAGGGCACGTTCAACGGGGCATGGATGATCACGCCTCGGTGGTCGTGGGTCTCGCCAGGCTTGCTCAGTTCGCAGTTCCCGCCGCCCTCGGCCGCCAGGTCAATGATGACTGCACCCGGCTTCATGCCCTCGACCATGGTCTTGGGGATCAGCTTGGGTGCGGCGCGACCCGGGATTGCGGCGGTGGTGATCAGCACGTCGGCCTTGGCGATGTACTCGCCCAGTGCGTCCTGCTGCTGTTTCTTCTCTTCCGCGGTCAGTTCGCGGGCGTAGCCGCCCTCACCCTCGGCGGAGACGCCGAGATCCAGGAACTTCGCACCCAGCGACTCGACCTGTTCCTTGGTGGCGGAACGCACGTCATAGGCCTCGACCATGGCGCCGAGGCGCTTGGCCGTCGCGATCGCCTGCAGACCTGCCACGCCGGCGCCGATCACGATCACCTTGGCCGGGCGGATGGTGCCGGCCGCGGTGGTCAGCATCGGGAAGAAGCGGCAGGACAGATCCGAACCCATGATCGCGCCCTTGTAGCCGACCACGGCCGCCTGCGAGGACAGCACGTCCATGCTCTGGGCGCGCGAGATGCGCGGGATCAGCTCCATCGCGAAACTCAGGATCTTGCGCTCCTGCATCGCCTTGACCACGTCCGGGTTACGGTGGGCGTGAAACAGGCTAACGACGGTCGAACCTTCCGGCAGCTGGTTGATCTCCTCGACTGTCGGCGGTGCCACGCGGACCATCAGGTCCGACTGGCCGTAGGCGGTCGCGGTGTCGACCACGGAGGCCTTCTCGTAGGTCGCATCCGGGAAATGGGCCTCGGAACCGGCACCTTTTTCCAGCTGCACCGTGACGCCCATATCGCTGAACTTGGCCGCTACCGACGGATCCAGGGCCACGCGGCGCTCGCCACTGGCGGATTCCCTGGGAACGGATAATTTGATTGCCATGCGCTCTCTCCCCGGGCCAAGCGTTCCCGTATTTCCTATGGGACGATCAGCCGCGCTCGCGGGTGGTGAAATCGGATGCCGCACGCGTGATTCGGGCGTGCCGCACAAAAAACGACCCGCGAGTGTAGCGGATCCGGCCTCGTGCTTAAACCGTGTCCACCCTCGTTGCAGGGCCCGTCAGGTTGGGTGAGCTTACGATACCGCGGGTCATGGCGTTGTAATTGCTTTGTTCCTGAAGGCTGTTTATTGTTTTTCGGGTATCGAAGGCGGCATGGATTTGTTCACCCGTACGCCGCGTGAGCAAATCCGTGTTTCCTTGAGACGGGACGGGGTCATGTTGCCGAATGAGCATCAGGTCCTGCGCACGGATGCCGCGGGCATGCCGCTGGAGTGGATCGGCCTGGAGCAGGCCGTGCGCCTCTATTACACCGAGCAGGTGGCCTACACCTGTGGTAGCCCGCTATATCGCATGCGTGGCGGCATCAACGCGCGCACCGGGTTGCAGTCGCGGGTCGAGGTCAACTCGATCATCGCCACTTACGGCACCCGCAAGTCCCGCTTCAACGACTACATCCCCCCGCTCAATAACACCACGCTGTTCCGCCGCGATGCCCATCTTTGCCTCTACTGCGGTCACTCGTTCCCCGAACGCGATCTGTCCCGCGACCACGTGACCCCGATCAGCCAGGACGGCGAGGACACCTGGACCAACGTGGTCACCGCCTGCAAGCGCTGCAACAACCACAAGGCCGGGTTCACGCCGGAAGAAGCCGGGATGCAGTTGCTCGCCATCCCGTTCACGCCCACCCACGCGGAATACATCTTCCTCAAGGGCAAACGCGTGCTGGCCGACCAGATGGAGTTCCTGCAGGCGCACTTCCCGCGTACCAGCCCGTTGCGGGGTCGTAGCGTCTGACCCGTCCCGGGCGCGCGCCCACTCGTGCCCGCGGGTATCCTTGGCGTGTGAACCAAAGCGACGCTCCGTGACTCCGACAGGGAGTCACCGTCCCCCATGCCTGCAAGGAGCCCCATGAAGTATTTCGGAGAAGCGGATTATCGCCATGGCCAGGCGCGCGGCGTCGGCGTTTTGCTGACCAACCTGGGGACGCCGGACGAACCCACCGCGCCCGCCTTGCGGCGCTACCTGAAGGAGTTCCTCTGGGACCCGCGCGTGGTCGAGGTCCCGCGACCCATCTGGTGGCTGATTCTGAACGGCGTAATCCTCAACATTCGGCCCAAGCGCTCGGCGGCGAAATACGCAACCGTGTGGACCGAAGAGGGTTCGCCGCTGCTGGCGATCTCGAAACGCCAGGCCGCCGGTGTGCGCGAGCGTCTGGCCGCGCAGGTCGGCGAGGATGTCCCGGTCGCCCTCGGCATGCGCTACGGCAACCCGTCCATTGAATCCGGTCTGGACGAACTGCGCCGCCAGGGCGTGCGTCGTGTGGTTGTCCTGCCGCTGTACCCGCAGTACTCGGCCAGCACCAATGGCTCCACCTTCGATGCCGTGGCCGACGTGCTCAAGGGCTGGCGCTGGGTGCCCGATCTGCAGTTCATCGCCGCCTATGACGCCCAGCCCGGCTACATCGAGGCTCTGGCCAACAGCGTGCGCGAGCACTGGCAGGCGCATGGTCAGGCCGATCGCCTGATGATGTCCTTCCACGGCATCCCCAAACGCTACCTGCTGCAGGGCGACCCCTATCACTGCCTGTGCCACGCCACCGGGCACAAGCTCGCGCAGGCACTGGGCCTGAGCGACGACCAGTGGCAGGTCACCTTCCAGTCGCGCTTCGGCCGCGAGGAGTGGCTGCAGCCCTATACCGACAAGACCCTGGAGGCCTTGCCGGAGCAGGGTGTGCGCTCGGTGGACGTGATCTGCCCCGGCTTCTCGGCGGATTGTCTGGAGACCATCGAGGAGATCGGCGACGAGAATCGCGAGATCTTCACCGAGGCCGGGGGCGAGCGCTTCCACTACATCCCGGCGCTGAATGACCGCGCCGATCACCTCGACTTCCTGACCGGACTGCTGCAGCAGCACCTGGCACCGTGGCTCAACGACCCGGACAACGCCGACGAGGCGCGTGCGGCCGCCCGCGAGCGCGCGCTGGCCATGGGTGCCAAGCAGTAGATCGGCGATGGATCGACCCACGATGGACGGCCGGGGATCGCACACGATCGAGATCGGCGCCGTGATCATCGGTGACGAGCTCCTGAGCGGGAAGCGCCGCGATCAGCATCAGGCGCACCTGACCGCGGCGCTGGCGGAAAGGGGGCTGGAACTTGCGTGGATCCGTATCGTCGGTGATAACGCCCGCCTGCTGACGCAGACCTTCCGCGAGACCCTGGCGAGCGGCGCCGAGGTGTTCAGCTTCGGCGGCATCGGCGCGACCCCGGATGATCGCACCCGCGCCTGCCTGGCCGAGGCACTGGGCCGGCCGCTGGCGCCTCATCCCGAGTTCATGGCCATCCTCGAGGAGCGCTTCGGTGCCGACGCCTGGCCCCACCGCGTACGCATGGCCGAGCTCCCCGAGGGGGCCAGCCTGATCCCGAACCCGGTCAACGGCATCCCCGGCTTTAGCGGTGCGCAGCATCACTGCGTACCCGGTTTCCCGGCCATGGCCGAGCCCATGGCCCGTTGGGTCCTGGAGCAGCGCTTCCCCGACCGCGATGCGGCAGCGGGTGCCGTGGAAGAGGTGCTGCGCCTGGAGAATGTCACCGAGAGCCGCCTGGTCCCGGTGCTCGAGGCCATGGAGGCCGCGTTCCCCGACCTGCGCATTTCCTGCCTCCCGCGCATGGATCGCCAGGCCCCGCAGGTCGAGCTGGGCCTGCGCGGCTCGCGCGCCCGCGTCACCGAGGCCCAGGCGGCCCTGCGCCAGCACCTGATCGCCGGCGGTTTTCTCGACCACTGAGTCGTCGCGGGTGGTCCGCCGATCCGGCGGGCACTTGTCCTTTGAAATCTGTTTCCTTCGCGCTCGCTGCCCTTTATTGGGGCTGGCCTGCCCGCATGTGATGCACATTCTCCGGCGCTTGGCCGCGCTCCATCAGATCCGCCATCCTTATTGCACTTAAAAAACAGTATCTTAAGTTTTTTCTTCTCCGTTCGGATTCGTTGGCATAGTTACTGCAACCCTCTCAGGGCGTAAGAACACGTCAGGACAAGTGGGGTGATCATGGTCCGGAGCTGTTCGCCGGGATCACTGCTTGATCGCTAATAGAGGGATGGTTGATGACTGACAAGACTGTGTCCGTAGTGGGCAACCCGAAAACGGCCGACCCAGCTTCGCCGAAACTGGGCGCCCCTGCGCAGGCCAGAACGGATGTGCAACCAAGCGAGACCGGGACCAAGGGGCCAAAGGGGGACGTGTCGGATCATGGAACCGCCGGTGCCTGGTTCAAGAAGTCGAGCGGTACCTGGTGGGGCCGCTACAGCGTCCGGATACTTTCCGTCCTGGCGCTGATCGGGTTGTGGCATCTGGCGTCCACGAATGACTTCCGATTGTTGCTCAACTTCGAGAATGTGCCCGCGCCCAGCGTGGTGGGGGTGGTTCTGCTCGACCTGTTGTCCTCCGACACGTTCTATCGGCATATCGGCGCCAGTGTCGAACGCGTGGCGATCGCCTTCGGGCTGGCCACGGTCACCGGGGTCGCGCTGGGGGTCTTTATGGGTCGCAACCGTTTGGTGGAGGATATTTTCTCCCCTTACGTGGAGATCTTCCGCCCGATCCCCGCGGTAGCGTGGATCCCGTTGGCGATCCTGATGCTGCCGACCGAGCAGAGCAGCATCATTTTCATCACCTTCCTCGGCGCCTTTTTCCCGATCGTGCTGAACACCATGCACGGGGTCGACCAGACACCCAAGGACCTGGTCCGGGCCGCTCGGGCCCTGGGCGCATCCAGCAGCTCCATCCTGATTCATGTGGTCCTGCCGGCGGCACTCCCGAGCATTGTCGCGGGCATGGCGATCGGCATGGGCATCGCGTGGTTCTCGCTGCTGGCGGGCGAGATCATCAGTGGCCAGTACGGGATCGGCTACTTCACCTGGAGTTCCTACTCGCTGATTCAGTATCCGCAGATCATCGTCGGAATGGTCACGATCGGTCTACTCGGGACCCTGTCCACCCTGCTGGTGCGGTTTGGCACGCGGCCCTTCCTGCGCTGGCAGCGCTAGATGTGCGGCCAGTCAGGCGCAACGCTTCTTACGAAAACGCTATTGCAATGGGGTATGAGATGAGACTTGGAAACCTATGGGCGTTTGGCGAGGGACCCTCGCGCAAGGAGCCCGTTCATGTCGGTTCGGCAGGGACCCGCCCAGAGGTGGGCCGGATCCGGATCTCGGATGTCTCCATCGAATTCAACACCAATGGCCGCCGAAACGTGGCGGTGGATGGCGCGAATCTGCAGGTCGAGCCAGGCGAGTTCATCTGCCTGCTGGGGCCCTCGGGCTGCGGAAAATCAACGCTGATGAATGCGGTGGCGGGGTTCGTCGCGCCAACGTCCGGGCATGTAGAGGTCGACGGTAAGCGGGTGAACGGCCCCGGTCCCGAGCGCGGGATGGTGTTCCAGCAACATTCGCTTTTTCCGTGGAAGAGCGTGCGCAAGAACGTGGCGTTTGGTCCGCGCATGGCCGGCCACTCGGTGACCGAATCGGACAGTATCGCGCGCACCTTCCTCGGGATGGTCGGGTTGTCGGCCTACGGCAATCACTACCCCGCGCAGCTCTCCGGCGGCATGCAGCAGCGTGTAGGCATTGCGCGGGCTTTGGCGAACTACCCGGACGTGCTGTTGATGGACGAGCCGTTCGGCGCGCTGGATGCCCAGACCCGTTCGATGATGCAGCAGAACCTGGTGGATCTGCGCCAGGAGTTTCATACCACCATCGTTTTCGTGACGCATGACATCGAAGAGGCGGTCTTTCTGGCCGACCGCATCATCGTGATGAGTGCGAGTCCGGGGCGTCTGATCGAAGACATCCGGGTCGATCTCCCGCATCCGCGTACGCACGAGATCGTGACCGAGCCCCGTTTCGTCGAGTTGAAGAAGCAGTGCCTGGACCTGATCCGCGCCGAGACCACGCGGGCGTTCGAGCAGCAGGGGCAGGCGGTCTAGCCCGCTGCGGCCCGCCTGTGGATTGCTCAACATAACTTGTCATGATAGGTTAGTACATATGCATTATTACTACCGCCAACAAGGGTCTACGGGTTCCGTCCCGCCGCGGCCCACGATCCGGGCCGCCAGGGCCGAGCCGCTGTACGGCTGGGTCCGGGACAGCCTGCGGCGCGAGATCCTGCAAGGGGTGCGGGCGCCGCACGAGCGCCTGGCAACCGAGAAGGAGCTCATCGAGGCCTTCGGGGTGAGCCGGATCACCGTGCGTCGAGCCTTGCAGGAGTTGCGTGCCGAGGGCCTGGTGGTGACGGCGCAGGGGCGGGGCAACTTTGTCGCCCGACCGCGGGTAAGCCAGGAGCTGCGGCGCATGGAGGCCTTCGGCGAGACAGTGACCAGCCAGATCGGCGAGGCCGATGTACGGCTGCTTTCCCTGAGCGAGACCGCGCCGTCTCCCATGGTCACGCGGGAGCTCCGGTTGAAACCCGGCGACCGGGTCACCGCGATCCGCCAGGTGCAGCACCTGCGCTCACAGCCGGTCATGGTCAGCGAGAGCTTTCTGCCGCTCGCCATCGGGCGGCGCATATTCAGCCGTGACCTCGACATGGACACCCTGACGGTTCTCAAGGACCGACTGGGAATCGGCGTTCGAGGCGCCCGCATCGAGATCGAGGCGTGTCACCCGGGGCCGGCTGTCGGCGCGGCGCTCGCGCTGCCCGTACGCGCTTCCATCCTGAAACTCACGCGTGTCTTTATGGATCGGTCCGGCCGTCCATTTGACGTGGAATGCCTGTCGTTTCGCGAAGACACGTTCAACTGCAAGTTCCGTACGGATCCCAATGAGGAGTACCTATGAAAGTCAGCGAAATCAAAACAGTCGAGATGGATGTCCTGGTGATCGGCGGCGGGACCGGTGGGCCTCTGGCGGCGGTAACGGTCAAGGAGGAAAACCCGGAACTGGACGTGATGCTGCTGGAAAAGGCCAACGTAAAGCGCTCCGGGGCGATCTCCATGGGGATGGATGGCCTGAACAACGCCATCATCCCGGGCCGGGCCACGCCCGAGCAGTATGTAAAGGAGATCACCACGGCGAATGACGGCATCGTCCATCAGAAGGCCGTGCTGGCCTATGCCGAGCGCTCCTACGACATGATCCAGAAGCTGGACTCCTGGGGCGTGCACTTCCAGAAGGACGAGACCGGCGATTACGACGTGAAGAAGGTCCATCACATGGGGAGCTACGTGCTGCCCATGCCCGAGGGCCACAACGTCAAGAAAATCCTGTATCGGCGCCTGCGCCGTAACCGGGTCAAGGTGGAAAACCGCTATCAGGCTACCCGCCTGCTGAAAGATCGCGACGGCAAGATCGCCGGGGCCTTCGCGGTGAACACCCGCACCTCCGAGCCGATGCTGATCCGCGCCAAGGCCGTGATCATGGCGACCGGCGCCGCGGGACGCCTGGGCCTGCCCACCTCCGGTTATCTGTACGGCACCTACGAGAACCCCACCAATGTGGGCGAGGGGCATGCGATGGCCTATCACGCCGGCGCCGACCTGGCGAACCTGGAGTGTTATCAGATCAACCCGTTGCTGAAGGACTACAACGGTCCGGCCTGTGCCTACGTGACCGGCCCGCTGGGCGGCTACACGGCGAATGCCCAGGGCGAGCGCTTCATCGAGTGCGACTACTGGTCGGGCCAGATGATGCTGGAGTTCTACCGCGAGCTGGAAGGGGGCAAGGGCCCGGTCTACCTGAAGGTGGATCACCTCGCCGAGGAGACCATTCAGGAGATCGAGACGGTCCTGCATACCAACGAACGCCCGTCGCGCGAACGCTTCCACGCCGGACGCGGTACCAACTATCGCGAGCACATGCTGGAGATGCACATCTCCGAGGTTGGTTTCTGCAGCGGCCACTCGGCTTCCGGGGTGTGGATCAACGAACACGGCGAGACCACGGTGCCGGGCCTGTATGCGGCCGGGGACATGGGCTCGGTGCCGCACAGTTACATGCTGGGCGCATTCGTGTACGGCCAGATCTGCGGCGAGAGCGCGACGCGCTACGTCAGTGACTGGACCGACGCCCCGCTGGACGAGTCGCTGATTGCCGCGGAACTCGAACGCGTGATGGCACCGCTGAATGCCGAGGACGGCATTCCGCCGGAGCAGATGGAGTACAAGGTGCGCCGCCTGGTGAACGACTACCTGCAGCCGCCCAAGGTCACCAAGAAGATGGAGATCGGGCTCAGCCGCATCCTGCAGGTGCGCGAGGACCTGGCCAAGCTCCACGCCCGGGATCCCCACGAACTGCTACGAGCCCTCGAGGTGCATGCGATTGTCGACTGCGCCGAGATGGCGGCGCGCGCCTCGATGGCGCGCAAGGAATCCCGCTGGGGGCTGTACCACTACTCCATCGACTACCCCGAGCGCGACGACGAGAACTGGTTCTGTCACAGCCGCCTGTACAAGGGCGAAGACGGGTCCATGTGCACCGGCACGCGTGCGGTGGATCCCTACATCATCCCGCTGGATGACGACGAGCTGTCGGCCTACCAGTCCATGCGGATCGAAAACACCGATGAAGTCCCGGCTGAATAAAGGGGAAGTGACATGCCTGTAGCCAACCACAAGACGACCGTCCCGGTGGTGGTCGATGAAGAAAAGTGCATCGCCGACAAGGGTTGCCGGGTCTGCATCGACGTCTGTCCGCTGGATGTCCTGATGATCAACGAGGCCACGGGCAAGGCCCACATGCGCTACGACGAATGCTGGTACTGCATGCCGTGCGAGAAGGACTGCCCGACCGATGCGGTCACCGTGAACATTCCCTATCTGCTCAGCTAAAGGTGGACAAGATGAGCCAATACGACGATCCCGAACTGCAGGACATCGCGGACAAGTTGACCTCCGATGATGTGGAGATGCGCCGCGTGGGCGTCCTGGCCCTGGTGGACAGCGCCGAGCCCGAGGCCGCCGGTTTGCTGACCCAGGCCCTGAAAGATCCGGACCCGTCGGTCCGGCGCGAGGCCGCCAAGGTGGTGGATGAGTTCGAATCCGCCGACATCGCGGATGCCTTGCTGGCGGCGCTCGGCGATAGTGACGAGGCAGTGCGCAATGCGGCCGCCCATGCGCTGGCGGATCTCAAGGATACTGACGCGGCCCAGCCGCTTCTTGATGCCCTGCAAGGCAGTGACGACCCGTTCGTCATCGTCGGCATTCTGGGCGCGCTCAAGCCGATGCGGCTGGCGGAGAGCGGCGAGCCAGCCCTCGCCTTCCTGCAGCACACCGATGCCGGTGTCCGCCGCGAGGCGGTCTCGGTGCTCGGATGGCTGCGTTCACCCGCCAATCTTCCGGTCTTGATGGAACGGGCGCGCGAGGATGTCGATCCCGAAGTGCGGCGCGTGGCGGTAAGTGCCCTGTCGTACGGCGACCCGGACTCGATCGGTGGTGCGCTGCTCGCGGGGCTCCAGGACGAGAACTGGCAGGTCCGTACCGAGGCCGCTTCCATGATCGGCAAGCTGCGCTTGAAGGCCGCGCTGCAGACCCTGATCGAGGCCACTCGCGACTCGTTCTGGCAGGTGCGCGAGAAGGCGGTAGAGGCCCTGGGCACCCTGCGCGATCCGCAGGCGGTCGAGGCGGTTGGCGTGTGCACCGACGACCCGGTATCGAACCTGCGCAAGGCCGCCGTCGGCGCGCTGGGCGAGATCGGTGATTCGCGGGCGCAGGCGTACGTGGAAAGTGCGCTGGACGATCCCGACCCCGATGTCCGCAAGACCGCCTTGTGGGCCCAGTCGAAACTGCGCGTGGCGAGCTGATTCGCCGCGCGTTTTTCCCCGAGTGTGACCTGTAGCCGAACGGAGGCGACCGTGACCTACGTAGTGAACGAGAACTGTATCCGGTGCAAGTACACCGATTGCGTCGAGGTATGCCCGGCGGACTGCTTCCACGAGGGTCCCAACATGCTGGTGATCGACCCGGTGGAGTGCATCGACTGTGACCTGTGTGTCCCCGAGTGTCCGCCCGAGGCCATTCAGCCGGAAGGCGAGTTGACCGAGGATCAGCAGCATCTGTTGGCGCTGAACGCCGAGCTGGCGGGCCTGTGGCCCGTGATTACCGCGGCCAAGGACCCGCTGCCGGATGCGGAAGAGTGGATCGAACGCTCGGGCAAGCTGGCCGAGCTGGCACGCTGATTCGTTATGTCTCGTCTTGTCATTACAGGTTGGGCTATGCGGGGCGCATTTCTTGGCGCCTGGTTGACCGGTGTTGCGACGCTGCTCGGCGCGCGGCCGGTGGATGACCCCGAGAGCCCGTTGGTCTCGCCCCCGGTGAGCAGCCTGGCGATCGAGGAATCGGTGCTCGCGCAACTCGCGCGCACTTGCCCCGTGAACGGTGGCCCCCGGGCCAACAAGGAGATGGCGTGATGAACATGCAACCGCCGAACGAGATTCGCCTTCAAGGGAAGGAGGGCGCGGTCCAGTTTTGCTGGCCGTCCGGAGAGGTCACCGGCAAGCGCTTTGAGGCATTACGCCTGGCCTGTCGCTGTGCCCATTGCACCGCGGCGCGGCGGCGTGACGAGCCGGTTACCAATGCCGTGCAGGTGAAGGTGCTCGACATCGTCCCGTTCGGCGTGAGCGGGGTGCGCTTCGTATTCTCCGACGGCCACGAGCAGGGCATTTATCCGTGGCGCTACCTGTGGGAGATCAGCGCCCAGGCCCCGGCTCATTCAACCAATGATGGAAGCACAACCCGACTGGAATCTGGGAGGTAGACCCCATGGCAGCCTGTGACCCACAAGAAGTGCTGAGCGTGCACCACTGGAATGACACGTTATTCAGCTTCAAGACCACGCGCGATCCGGGCCTGCGCTTCGAGAACGGTCATTTCGTGATGATCGGCCTCGAGGTGGAGGGTAAGCCCCTGCTGCGTGCCTACAGCATCGTGAGCCCGAATCACGAGGAGTACCTCGAGTTCCTGAGCATCAAGGTGCCGGATGGCCCGTTGACCTCGCGTCTGCAGCACATCAACGAGGGTGACCAGCTCCTGGTAAGCCGCAAGGCGACTGGCACGCTGGTGATCCACGATCTGCTGCCGGGCAAAAACCTGTATCTGTTCGGTACGGGTACCGGACTGGCGCCCTACATGAGCATCATCCGCGATCCGGAGACCTACGAGCGTTTCGAGAAGGTCATCCTGGTCCATGGTGTGCGTTTCAAGAGCGAGCTGGCTTACCACCAGTACCTGACCGAGGAGCTCCCGAACCACGAATACCTCGGCGAGCTCGCGCAGGAGCAATTGCTCTATTACCCGACGGTCACGCGCGAGGACTTTGTTCACCAGGGCCGCATCACGGACCTGATCGAGAGCGGAAAGATGACCGATGACCTCGGCCTGCCGCGGCTCGATCCGGAACACGACCGCGCGATGATCTGCGGCAGTCCGGCGATGCTCGAGGACCTGTCGAACCTGCTCGATCAGATGGGGTTCACCGCCTCACCCAAGACGGGCGTGCCGGGTGAGTACGTGATCGAGCGGGCCTTCGTCGAGCAGTAGCCCATCCACGCCGACTGAGCGGGAGACCACCATGGAACGCGAGCAGATCGAAATGGATGTGGTCATCGTGGGCGCGGGTCCTTCGGGCCTCGCGGCCGCGATCCGGCTGCGCCAGTTGGCGCAGGACCAGGGCCGGGACGACCTCTCGGTCTGCGTACTGGAAAAGGGGCCCGAGGTCGGGGCCCACATTCTTTCCGGTGCGGTGATTGATCCACGCTCGCTGGACGAGTTGATCCCCGACTGGCGCGATCTCGGGGCTCCGTTGAAGACGCCGGCGGTCGACGATCACTTCCTGTTGCTGCGCGAGCAGGGAAGCCTGCGACTGCCCACCCCGGGCGCATTGCGCAACGAGGGCCACTATGTGGGTTCGCTGGGCAACCTGTGCCGGTGGCTGGGCGAGCAGGCGGAGGCGCTGGGGGTGGACATCTACCCGGGCTTCGCGGCGGCCGAGGTGCTCTATGACGAGCAGGGTTCCGTGCGGGGCGTTGCCACTGCGGACACCGGTTTGCAGCCGGACGGTAGACCCGGCCCGCAGCACGAGCCCGGTGTGGAGATCGTGGCGGGGCGGACCCTCCTGGCGGAAGGTTGCCGGGGTTCGCTGAGCCAGCAGGTGATTGCCGCCTACGAGCTGGATCGCGATGCCGATCCGCAGACCTACGGCATAGGCATCAAGGAGGTCTGGGAAGTGGACGAAGCGGTCCACCGCCCGGGCACCGTGGTGCATACCGTCGGCTGGCCTCTGGACGCCCGGACCTACGGCGGCGGCTTCCTGTATCACTTCGACGAGCGCCGCGTGTCCGTGGGGTTCGTGATCGGGCTCGACTACGCCAACCCGAACCTCTCGCCCTACCAGGAGATGCAGCGGTTCAAGACCCATCCGGAGATTCGCCGCCATCTAGAGGGCGGTCGCCGCCTGTCCTATGGAGCGCGAGCCTTGGTGGAGGGTGGGGTTCAGTCCTGCCCCAAGCTGGAGTTCCCCGGCGGGATGCTGGTGGGGGATGCCGCGGGCCTGTTGAACGTGGCCCGCATCAAGGGCACCCACACCGCAATGAAATCCGGGATGCTGGCGGCGGACGCGGTGTTCGAGCACTGGGCGAACGCATCCGAACCGATGGAGGCTACCGGTGTCGACCGGGCCCTTGCGGACTCCTGGGTCTGGTCCGAACTTCGGCGCGCGCGCAATATCCGCCCGGCCTTTGCCCGATGGGGCTTGTGGGGTGGGCTGGCGTATGCCGCCGCGGACACGTACCTGTTCGGTGGCCGTGCGCCATGGACGTTTTCCCAGCACGCGGATCACGACCAGCTGCAGCGACAGTCGGATGCCTCGCCCATCGAGTATCCGGCGCCGGACGGGGAGCTTACGTTCCCGTTGTTGTCATCGGTGCACCTGTCGAACACCAATCACGACGAGAACCAGCCCTGCCATCTGCGGCTGCGTGATCCCGACGTCCCGATCCAGGTGAACCTGGCCGAATTCGGGGCGCCCGAGACACGTTATTGCCCGGCGGGGGTGTACGAGATCGTCGACGGCGACCAGGGACCGCGCCTGCAGATCAACGCAGCGAACTGCGTGCACTGCAAGACCTGCGACATCAAGGACCCCACCCAGAATATCCAGTGGCAGGTACCGCAAGGCGGCGAGGGCCCGATCTATTCGGGCATGTAAGGCCTATCGAGGCCGTATGCCGGGCCGCAAAGTCAACGGGAGTGAATGCGATGAAAGTATTGGTCGGCGTAAAGCGAGTGATCGATTACAACGTGAACATCCGCGTGAAGTCGGATGGCAGCGGTGTCGAGACGGAAAACGTCCGGATGTCCGCCAACCCCTTCGACGAGATTGCGCTGGAGGAGGCCGTGCGCCTGAAAGAGGCCGGCGTCTGCAGCGAACTGGTGGCGGTGACGGTCGGTGATGAAGCCAGTCAGGAGGTCCTGCGCAGCGCCCTGGCGATGGGCGCGGACCGCGCGATCCGGATCGATGTGCCGGAATCGCCGCAGCCCCTGAACGTGGCCGCGCTGTTGGCTGCGGTCGCGCGCGAGGAGGCCGTCGACCTGGTGCTGCTTGGCAAGCAGGCGATCGACGACGACGCCAACCAGACCGGACAGATGACCGCTGCCCTCCTGGGCTGGCCCCAGGGCACCTTCGCGTCCGAGTTGACCATTGAGGATGGCCGGGCACGGGTGGCGCGCGAGATCGATGGCGGGCAGCAGACCGTCGAACTGGACCTGCCCGCCGTGGTGACGACGGACCTGCGACTTAACGAGCCCCGATTCGTGAAACTCCCCGCGATGATGAAGGCGAAAAAGCGTCCCATCGAGGAGCGCACACCCGAGGCCCTGGGCGTGGACATGCGCCCGCGGGTGGAGCGCATTGAAGTCACCGAGCCCGTCCCCCGCGACGCGGGCGTGAAGGTCGCGAATGTGGACGAGTTGCTCGACAAGCTACGCAACGAAGCGGGGGTGATCTGAGATGACGAACACGATACTGGTTGTAGCGGAGACGGCAGGGGAGACCCTGGCCGCCAGCACCTTGTCCACCCTGACGGCTGCCCGTGAACTGGACGGCCCCATCGACATCCTGGTTGCAGGTGCACGCCCCGCCGCGGCGGCCGAAAGCCTCGCCTCAATGGCCGGGGTCCGTCGTGTGCTGGTCGCCGAGGCGCCCCATCTGGCAGGCGGCCTTGCTGAGGATCTTTCTGGGTTGGTGGCCAGACATGTCGAGCACTACAGTCATGTGCTTGCGCCCGCCACCACGTTCGGGAAAAACCTGCTCCCCCGGGTGGCGGCGCTGGTCGACATCCAGATGGTCTCGGATGTCACCGTGATCCAGGACGCGGAGACGTTCGTGCACCCGATCTACGCGGGCAATGCCAACGAAACCTTGCGGGTGCTGGAGCCGTACAAGCTGTTGACCATACGCCCGACCGCGTTCGCCAAAGAGGCGGTGGGCGGCGGTGAGGGCCAGATTGAACGCATTGAGGCCGGCGAGGCCCACGGGCAAGCCCGCGAGGTCGAACTCCAACTCGACGAGTCGGACCGGCCGCAACTGGAATCCTCCGGGATCGTCGTCTCCGGTGGCCGCGCCTTCGGCAGTGTGGAGAAATTCCGTCTGCTGGAGGAGCTGGCGGCGGATCTGAACGCCGCGGTTGGTGCTTCCCGCGCCGCCGTCGATGCCGGTTATGCTCCCAACGACTGCCAAGTGGGACAGACCGGCAAGGTGGTCGCACCCGAGCTGTACATCGCGGTGGGGATCTCCGGAGCTATTCAACACCTTGCCGGGATGACGGGGTCCAAGGTCATCGTCGCGATCAACAAGGACCCCGACGCCCCCATCTTCGGTGTCGCCGACTATGGTCTGGTGGGTGACCTGTTCGAGATCCTTCCAGAGCTGCGCGAAAAGATGCGTTTGCTTCGAGGCGCGTCGAATCCCGAGCTCGCCGAGGCCTGACCCTTCAGGAAGCGAGCCCGGTGCCTGCAGGAAGCACTGCGGGCACCGGCCCCCGTGTCACGAGCGGTCGATCTCGAAGCGGTACTTGAACGAGTCGCCGACGAAGAACAGGAATTCGAAGTCGATCGGGCGCCCGGCCCGGTCGTGTGTAAGGCGCTCCACCTGCAGCACCGGGTCTGCTCCAGACAGTCCCAATTGTTCCTGTACTTCGTCGTTTGCGAGGCCGGCATCGATGCTGATGTTGGCCGCGCCCAGCGGGATGCCCGACAGGTTTTCCAGCAGCGGGAAGATGTCGCCGGAAAGGTCCTGGTTGAACAGCGGGCGTCCGACATCCAGGGGGAAATAGCTGATCTCCAGGGAGACCGGTACCCGGTTCAGATAGCGCACGCGTTTCACTTCCACCACGGAGCCGGTCTGTGCGCCACTGAGGTCGAGCGCCTCGCGCACGTTCTTGGGTGGCACGATCTCCTCGATTGATACGACCCGGGCCGTCGCCTCGTAGCCCTGGGCGGCCATGGCCTCGCCGAACCCTTCCAGACGGCGGACGTTCTGTACCGCCTTGGGTTTGCTGACGAAGCTGCCCTTGCCCTGCGAGCTGAAGATCAGTCCTTCGTTATGCAGGTCGCGAAGCGCCTGGCGGATGGTGATGCGGCTGACCCCAAAGCGGCGCGTGAATTCGCTCTCCGACGGAAGTTTCTGGTGCGGCTGATAGGTGCCGTCGAGGATCCGCTGACGCAGGGTTTCCTTGATCTGGACATAAAGTGGCTGCGGGGATTCCTGAAGCGTTTGGCGGTCCGGGGTGCTGGATTCCATGGGCGCGTCTCGTTCCTCGATTCAACTCATCATATCGTGTCATAGAAGGGGTGAGATGGGTAGTGGAACGAAGGATGTGGCGGGAAGACGAGACCCCGCAGCGGGGGGACTGCCTGCGACAGGTGTATTGCTTGTCATGATTGGGGGCGCTCGGTCCCGTGATCTGGCACTCCAATGGCGCAGGTATTCCCCAGGTTGGGGCGGTAGAGCAAGTGATGGCTGATACCAATGCATTGCGGATAGAGAGAGGTAACCAAGCAAAAACAATGAATTGAAGTTTATTTTCTCCCGAGTGACCGGTACGGCACGGAACCTGCTGCATATCCGGTAGATCAGTCATGGCCTGTTAGTACAGGCAAGTCCCCATGCAGGGGGCGATCGACTGATCAAACGTTGGATGCGCCATTTTGGCGGACACTCTTGAAGGGAGAAGAACCATGCGTTGGAAGCCAATCGTTGCCGGTGTAGCAATCGCGGCATTTTCCGGGGCTGCGGTGGCCGAGACGGTCCAGATCCGGGTCGGACACCAGAGTCAGGTTACCAATACGGTATCGGGTGGGGTCGTCATCGAACGCCTGCGTCTGTTCGAGGAACATTTGCCTACCGATGGCAAGTACGAGGATGTCGAGTTTGTCGTGCAGTACGCGGACTTCGATTCCGGGCCGCCGATTACCAACCGAATGATCGCGGGGCAGCTCGAGTTCGGCGTGATGGGGGACTATCCCCTGATCGTGAATGGCGCGACCTTCCAGAACACCGGTCGTGCCGAGTCCCTGTTCGTTGCCATGACCGGGTACAACGCCCGCGGTACAGGCAATGGCATCGTGGTCCCGGTCGATTCCCCTGCGCAGAGCCTGTCGGATCTCGCCGGCCAGCAGCTTTCGACGCCGTTTGGCAGTGCTGCCTGGGGCATGACCCTGGATGCACTGAGCCAGGCGGGGATCCTGGATGACATCCAGCTCCGCGACCAGGGCCCGCCGGTCGGGGTTGCGAATATTCGGACCGGTAACATCGATGCCCACTCGAACTTCACGCCGTGGTCCGAGGTAATGGAGTATCGCGGCTTTGGCCGCAAGGTGTTTGACGGTAGCGAAGTCGGCCAGCCGACGTTCCACGGGACCGTGGTCCGGGATGACTTCGCGGAAGAGCATCCGCGCGTGGTCGAGGCGTACATCGCCGCCACCATGGAGGCCCAGGAATGGATCATGGAAGACCCGATGCGGGCGGCGACCAAGCTCGAAGAATGGACCACCATCGAGAAAGAGGTGCTGTACCTGTACTTCAGCGAGGGGGGTATTACCTCGGTCGACCCGACCCTGAAGCCCGAGTGGGTGGATGCGCTCAAGTACCACCACGCGACGCTGCAGCGGGAACGCTCGGTCCCGGACCTGGACTTCGATCGCTGGGTGGATGACAGCTTTGTCCGCGCGGTCTTCGAGGCCCAGGGCAAGGACTATGAAGAGCAGCTGGGCAAGATCGTCCTGTCCGAGCCCGGTGCCCCCGGGTTCCCGCCGGCCGAGGTTTGGTTCGCCGAAGAAGGCATCGTGAAGTACGACTCCATCGGCGAGATGCTGGCCGCTGTGGAAGAAGCGGAGGACTCGGGCGTCGAGGTCCGCGCGACGTACGTATACGACCACGGTACGGGCCTCAAGCTGTTCGGTCACGTCGCCTCGTACGTCGAGACTGACGATGACTACGTGGCCTTCATGCGGGCCGGCGACGCCGAGCAATATGCCAGCGAAAATGGCGGTACACCTGTCGAACTCGCCGCCCTGCGTTACTAGACCTTCTATCCATTTTGCGGGTCATCCGACCCGTTTCTCTCTGAAAAAGCCATGGCCGATCGGCCATGGCTTTTTCATGCCTGGAGCGACGATGATCGTCTCCCTGTGGGCTTGGCCTCGAGCCTTGTGCCTTCCCATCGCTACTCGCCTTCCACGCTGCAAAGGAGCCTGACGCCGATGCGGGTCCGCGTTGTACTGCTGATGTCGTTGGCGCTCATTGCGTTCGCTGCCAATTCCGTCCTGACGCGCGCCGCGTTCACTTCGACGTCAATCGATCCCGTCAGCTTCACCGCTATCCGGCTCGTTTCCGGTGCGATCATCCTGTGGCTGATCGTTCGCGCCCAGCCGGCGCTTCCCGAAGGACGGGGCACTTGGGGTTCGGCAGTCGCGCTATTCGTATACGCCATCGCGTTCTCGTTCGCCTATATCGCCCTGACGGCAGCGACCGGTGCGCTGCTACTGTTCGGCGCGGTTCAGGTCACCATGGTCAGTTGGTACCTGGCGACTGGCGAACGTTTGACATTCCGCCAATGGACCGGCTTTTCCCTGGCACTCGCAGGGCTCATTTGGTTGCTGTCGCCTGGACTCTCGGCACCGCCACCGATCCCTGCTGCACTGATGATCGCGGCGGGTGTTGCCTGGGGTATCTACACGCTGCGGGCGAGCGGAAGCGGTGATCCCACCCGGGTGACGGCATCGAATTTCCTCCTGGCGAGCCTGCCCGCCCTGGTCGTAGTGATGGCGTGCATTCCAGGTGTCGTCGTGGACGGCTTGGGAGCTCTATTGGCCGTTTTATCGGGGGCACTAGCCTCCGGTCTCGGATACGCAGTCTGGTACGCCGCACTCAAGCTTATCCGGACCTCTACAGCTGCGGTTGCCCAGCTGAGCGTGCCCGTAATCACCGCCATCGCGGGAATCGGCCTTCTGGCAGAACCGTTAACCTTGCGTCTGGTGCTCGCCGGTATCGCCGTGCTGGGTGGTATTGCATTGGTGCTCGCAAAGCCAAAGAGGATGGGAAAATCCGAAAACCTGAAGTCAGAAGAGCTCTGAACGCTGGATGTCTCAGCGACTCTGAGAAACACCAACGAACCTCGCCGTCGGTGGTCATCCTTCCGGCCATTCTGGTGTATAAGCGATGGATGTGTTGGATGGCGGAGCAACAGGGACCTCGGTTCTTTTGATCCGCCATCCCGGGACCTCTGGCGTTTTTTGGACAGGGCAGGTATCGACCTGACTGATCGCACACCCCGTGCGGTGTTGGATATTGAACGAGGCTAAAAGGGTTTGAAGACTGAATTGGCGGCGCGTGCGCCCACAATGACGATCCCGCCGATAGCGGTGCCCGGTGGTATATCCCCAGCGTCAATGCCCGGGGAGGGCCAGCTCGACGCGGCTCCTGTTCCCGATTGGCTGGATCGGCTCGCCGCCGGAGAGCCCGTGGTTTGGCCACGATTCCTGGAGGCCGCTCAGGTCGACGCCCTGCGGGGAGAGCTCTATGCCCTGCGCGATGCGAGTAGCCTGCAACAGGCACGGATCGGCCGCGCCGGTGAACGCCATCGCGACCGGTCGACGCGAGGAGACTGGATCCACTGGCTGGACGGCGAGAGTGCGGCGCAGCAGGTTTTTATGGCGGCGCTGGACCAAGTGCGTCTAGAAGTGAACCGAGCGTTGGTCCCGGGGCTGTTCGAGACGGAATCTCACTTTGCCCTTTATCCACCTGGGGCCCATTACGCCCGCCATGTGGATGCGTTTCAGGCGGGTAACTGCCGTCGCTTGTCGCTGGTGTTTTACCTCAATCGCCACTGGCGTACCCGTGATGGTGGGGAGTTGGCCATCTACGACAGGGACGCGCGCGAGATCCAGCGCATCCAGCCCCGTGCCGGCACCTTGGTGATGTTCCTCAGCCAGGACGTGCCCCATGCGGTCCTCCCGACCCGCCGCTGGCGCGCCAGCATCGCCTCCTGGATGCGCGTACGCGATCCCGCAGGCCCTCTGGCCAGCCTTGACCGCTACTAACGTCATGTTTTTAATTGGGTCTTAATGAATTTCAGTGACGGTTTGTTCCTTGGTTCAGGAAAGTGCCGTGCGTGAGTTAGAAAACATCGTGTGGCGTGTATCTTGCTGATACGCCCGAATCGCACTAGCGACCCTGGGTAATGCCTTGCGGCCCGGCGCAGATCCTGGCGTTCGGGACCGAGTGGACCGATTCATGTGACGCCTTTCCGGTTTTCTGGTCTTGGTCTTTCTTCAAACGGCCTTGCGCCCCAATGAGCTCATCAAAGTGGCTAGGCTTTGATCGGACATCTTTGGATAAAGGGAGGCTGTGACGCACATGATGGGGAATTTCACGCGTTGGGTGGGCTTGGGGATTGCAACGGCAGGGCTCGTTGCCTGTGGCGGCGGCGGGAGCGGCGGTTCGGACAGTGGCGGGACCGGGCAGATGAGCCTGGCCGTGACGGATGCCCCGGTCGATTCGGCCAGCCGAGTAGTGGTCCGCTTTACCCATATCGAACTCCAGCCCTCCGACGGTGAACGCATTCGCATCGATCTGGGCGAGGACGAAGAGGTTCGCGAGATCGACTTGCTCACGTTGCAGGGCGAGGACTCCGAATTCCTGTTCGAGGACGAAGAGGTCCCCGCTGGTGAGTACGCATGGCTCCGTTTCCATCTGGAGGAGAGCGAGGAAGTGGTGGACTTCCCCGGCTCCCAAGGAGGCATCGCAACCACATCCTTCATCGAGTTCATGGATGGCAACGAAGACCGCCTGATCATCCCCGGGGGCAACCAGGCTGGGCTACAGCTCTCGGGTGGTTTCTCTGTTCCCGAGGATGGCGAGGTTTCGTTCACTGTGGACTTCGATCTGCGCAAGGCCATTGTTGAGGACTCGCGCGACGGTTTTCATCGCATGCGCCGCTCACTGCGGCTCGTGGACAACGATGCCGTGGGTGCCATCACCGGCACGGTCGACCCTACGTTGTTCCCTGACGATTTCACCTGTGAAGAGCGCGAAGAGGGGCTACACGCCTGTCCGGGTGCGGCGGTTTATGTCTTCGAGGGTCTCGACCGTGAGCCTCGGGATCTCCGCGACGACGATGACGATGCAGTGACCACGGCCAACGTGCAGTACCGCCATATAGAGGAGACCGGTGACTGGGAGTATCGCTACACTGCAGGCTTCCTGGAGGCGGGCGAGTATACGGTGGCCCTGACCTTCGAGGCCGGTGAGGACGATCCGGAAGAGGAGACGCCAATCGAGTTCGTCGATCAGGCCAATGCCGAAGTCGAGGCGGGCGAGACGACGGAGGTGAATTTCTAGGATCGCTCCTCACGACCGTTCGATTGGGCCCCGATTGTGGGCTCATCCCCTGCAGCAAGCAGAGGCAGGAAAAGGGGTGCCGGGCGAGAACCCGGCGCCCCTTGCTGTTTATGGGGGTGAATCGTCTTCGGCATCACGCTCCGAGGCTCCGGAAAGCCGTTCGCGAGTGAACAGTGGTTGTATCCATGGACCCACGGGACCCGGGCGCTCGGCGCTAGGGAAACACTGATCAATGAACGCGTTCGCGTTCATTGATCAGTGTTTCCCTAAAGGGGGAAGCCATCGTCTGTGAACGGTCGCCAGGCGATTTCGAAGTCGATGCTGGTACGGTCGCGATCGACCTGGAAGGTCTCTGGGACCCCATGGCGGGGCCAGGCTCCGCAGGCCTCGGCGCCGTGGCAAATCCGGTCGTCGCCCGCGATGTTGGTGCCCGCGACCACGCGGTATTCCCCGGGGGGCACTCCTTCGAAGCGATAGCGGTAGGTCCCGTACTCGAATTCCAGTGCCGTTTTTTCCACGACGCGATCGTCCTGATCGAGCAGCAGCACATATACCCGTCCCACGGTGTCGCGTTCCGGGTCGCGTTCGGCTACCCGGATGCCGACCGGGACATCGCGCGGGTCGGCATTTGCGGCGGTGATGCGCAAGCGAGATTCGTAATCGCCCGGACTCAGGGCATCCCGCTGCCCGAGCGCGCGGTACAGACCCAGGCCGTCTTCGGTGATGTCCTCCGGCTCCACGGTCAGCCATGTCGCTTGCGTGGCGATGCCTTCAATCTGCAACGAGCCATCGCCCCCGTTGCGCAGGCGCAGATCACGGCTCGTTCCCGTAAAGCCGAAGTTCAGCACTTCGGGGGTGACCGAGATCCGGGGCGCCAGTTCTCCCGAGCCGGTCCGATTCGCGATCGCCTGTACGGCTTGATACGCGTCGATTTCACCCCAGCCGGTTTCCAGATCCCAGCCTGCGGGTCCAAGGTCCCGGGTGAGCTCGCCCGATTCGAGGAGCTCCAGCAACAACCCCGGAGACAGCCCCGGATTCAGTGCGTGGCCGAGCGCAAGAACGCCGGATACCACTGCCGTGGACATTGACGTGCCCTGAAGGAATTCGTAGTCCGATTCAAGACCTCCGGCCGTGTCCTTGACCCAGGTGCTCAGGATGCCGTCATCGCGGCGATCGAACTGAAGGACACCCCCAGGGGCGACCAGGTCCAGGCGAGGACCATAGTTGCTGTACCAGGTACGTTCGCCATCGCGGTCCGTGGCGCCCGCTGCAAGTACCGATTCGTAGGCCGCGGGGTAACCGACCGTGCCGACTCCATCGTTGCCCGAGGACGCGACTACCAGGATCCCGAGCTCGCGCACCTCTCGGAAGAGGTCATCGGCCTCCGCGCTGTAACCACCGCCCCCAAGGCTCAGGTTGATGATATCGGCCGTTTTGTCGGGGACATTGCCGGAGTCGTTCGGCAGCCCGGCGGCGTAGCGAATCCCCTGTAGGGTGTCGTTCAGGGTCCCGGTTCCATTCAGTGTCCAGACAGGGAGGATATCCACACCCCAGGAGATACCGGCGACGCCGAGGCTGTTGTCGGTCGCCGCTCCGATGATTCCGGTGATGTGCGTGCCATGCCAGGAGCGATCGTCATCGCAGGTGCTGGCGGCCGGGTCGCAGACAAACCGCTGCGTCGGGAAGAGCCGGCCCTCGTCCAGGTCTTCGTGTTCGCGGTAGACGCCGGTGTCGATCACCGCCACGACGACCGCTTCATCCGGTGGCTGGCCGGTGGTGAGGTCCCAGGCTTGTGGCAGGTTGATTGCCTCGTGGAACCACTGTTGCGCCCAGCGCGGGTCGTTCGGCGTCAGCAGGGGGGTCATTCGGTAGTTGGGCGAGGCCGAAGCGATATCCGGTCTCGCGCGCAGTGCCTTGATCACGTGCAGGGTGTCATGGCGAGCGGCGTGTTCCGGGGTACGCCAGGCCACCGCGGGCGCGATCGAGGGTGCGCGCAGGCCCAAGGTGCTGATGACCGCCTCCGCTTGATTCTCGGGGATCCGCCAGAGCTGTTCCCGACCCGGGGCTCCGGAGGCCCTTTGCATGCCCATGTCGGCCGGGTTTATATCCAACGGGCCCATCTCGTCCGCGCTGCGCACCAGGACCTCGCCCGGTACAAAATCGTCTGCGACACGCAGGCTTGCCGCGTACGCGGGGTCGAGCATCTGCGAGGAGTCGAGACGCAAGTGATACGCGGACTGCCCCGAAAAGGCCTCCACCTGGACATAGTAGCGCCCGGCCTCGGGCGCGACGACGCGCTCGAAGCCATCGATGCCAATGGAGGCATCCACCAGGTTCCCGGCGTCATCGATCAGGTACAGGTCGAGATCGGCCTGCGATGGATCCGGAAACTCGAGCAAGGCCTGGTCACCCGCGTCGAACTCGGCCACGAACACGTCATTCGGGTCACCGGCCGAACCGAAGCGGCTGTCGGTCCCGGGGCTGGCCACAAACCCGCCGATGATGGCGGGCATGCGCACCGCTTGTGCATTGGCAAGGTCGTCGTTGCTCGAGATCCGGCTGCCCGGGTCGTTCGTATTGGAGTCGACATGGTGCAAGGCCTGAACCTCAAGGCTCCCGGAAACCACAAAGCCCCCGCCTCCGGAGCCGGACGATCCGCCGCCCCCGCATCCGATGGTCAGAAGCGCCGAGCACAATGCCAGAGCGGCCCATGCAAGAGCTGGGTTCGTCCTTTCTCCTGGACCCTGGCGAAGCAACTCACCAGTTGATGGTCCGAATAGCTGCTCCGCTTTCAAGAGTTCCTCCAGATCGCCAGAATGCCCGAGGGCAGCAGCGAATTCGAAAGGCGCGCTATTCCGCGATGTTGGCGCGGGCCGTACACCGAACCCTCCTCATGGGTCGCTCGCCGATCAGAAGGGAAGCCGGTTATCGACCAAGAGTCGCAGGTCCGAGGAGGATGGGGCCGTCAACCCTGCCCGATGCAGTCTTTTTCGATCGGTATCGGGTGCGAGGGGTGTGTGCTGTGAGGGCCCTGCCTGGGCATTAGGCATGGTGATGCCATGCTCGGCCAAGACCACGTGGGTCTTTCCGGGGGCAATGGGAGCAGTCCCCCGGGTGTTCGGACGCTCAGTCTGGGGCGGTGTCTTCGTCGTTCGAGGTGTCCAGGCGCTCGGCTGCGGTCTGGCCGGCCGTTGTTCCTGGGTAGTAGTCACGCACGTATTGCACTCTGGCCAGGGCCTCTTCGCTGCGTCCTTCCGCAGCCGCCTGATCCGCAATTTGGAGTTCGATGTCGGCCAGGTTTTCGCGCAGGCGGGCGAGGCGCGGAGCAACGGATTCCGTGTATTCCGACATGGGGTGGTCGTTGAGGAAGGCAGCCAGTTTCAGGAAGACCTGGCGACCCTGTTCACTGCGCTGCTTCGGCGGCGCGGACGAGGCCCGGTTCCACGTTCCCAGATGCGCCAGGGCCCCGAGATACGCGGCATAGTCGATATCCGGATGTTTCGGGTTTTCCTGGTGGATGGCATCGGTGAGGTTGCGGGTGCGCGCGAATTCCCCGCGCTGCAGGCATACCCGGGCGACCGACAGACGGATGTCGACCGCGGCGGGCGTATCGCCCGCGTCCAGCGCACTGTAGGCCGCACGGCAGTCCCCGCGCTCCAGGGCATAGCGGATATCCTCTGCCGGGCGCTCGGACCCGTTTGGCGGGGTGGTGGCACACCCCGCCAGGATCAGGCCGAACAGTGCGCCGGCCGTCAGCGCGGCGGTCGGGGAGGCATGCCGGACCCGGCGGGGGGGTATCGCGGTTTGTTTGGGTGTCACGGAGCTGATCCTGCGGTCCATAGATACCGTCCCTGATCGTCACGACGAAGATTATTATCGAGTAGGCGCTGGATCGCGGCATCGGCGTGGGCGCGCGGGTCCAGCAAAACCCGCGCATCCATGCCCGGAGGATCCGTGCGCAGGTCCAGGCGCATTGTGCCGGTGATCCCCAACTCGGCATCCGGGGAGCCATCCAGGTCGATTCCCAAGCGCTGGTCCTCTTCGCGCAGGGTGGCGCGTTGCTCGCCCAGGGGCAAGGGTTGGGGGAGTCCCGCGGCTGCTTCCTGCCAGTTGACCCGGCCTGAGGCGTGTTTCACCGCTCCGTCCCGCTGGATGCGGAGGTGCAGGCCGCTCGTCTGCAGCCGACCGTCCAGAACGAGGGGAATGCCGGTGTCCCACTGATGCAAGGCAGCAGCGGGCAGGGAGCCTTCAACCCCGGAGAGCTGTACGCTGTCGAGCCCAAGCCGAATCCCGCCACGGAGTTCGCCGCCGCCGGGCGGGACCCAGTGGATGTCCGCGCCCAGCCCGCCGCGAAGAAGCTCGCCGGGCCGCACATCCCAGTGCAGCCGGCCCAGTGGCCCCACCGGCGATTGAAGCCCCTCGACGCTTCCCTGCCAGATGGACCCGTGGACCTGTTCCCAGGTGATCGTTTCCGGTAGCCCGCCCCACCGCTCGGCGGCCGCCAGCGCGACGGAGGCTGGCGCGCGCACGACCAGTGCAAGCAGCAGGACGAAAAAAAAGAGCGCCCCCAGCGCGAACCATGCAGGGCGATCCCGGTGGTGTTCGTCGACGTGGTTGTCGGCGGCGCTGGTCACGCTAGTGGTCCTTCAATGTGATCATTACGGGTTCAGCGTTTCGGTGGCGTTTCGCTGCAAGGCGCGGTGTGCGGGCAATGGCCGTAGCCCTTGGCAAGCGCCGCAACGCCGCAGCGGAGCGCCACCGAAACGCCCGAAGGGTTGGTCTGTCAACGTCCATGGCAGCGTCCCGGCTCTTGTAAAGGGCTAAGGCCATTCACCGCGCGCCGCGCCTTGCCCTGGACGATGACAGACCAACTGAACCCGTAATGGTCATATTGAAGGACCACTAGGGCTCACGGGTCAGGAAGAGTTCGGCATTGATGCGCCCCGGCTCGACGACGCGTTCCAGCAAGATGCGTCCGGGGGCGACGCCGTCTTCGCGTTCCAGTTCGCCGAGCCAGCGCATCAGGTCGCTGTAGGGCGCCCCTTCGAGGTGTACGGTCACGCCGGCCTCGCCAGGACGCGCGCGCGCCAGGTATTCGCCTAGACCGAAGGCCCGCGCGGAGGCATCCACGTGGGCGATCAGCGAGCGGCCTTCAAGGCGCGGTTGCCGATTGTCCTGTGTCGGTTCGCGGCTACGGGCGGTCGCGACTTCGGGGGCATTGGCCTGCATCCAGGCCAGCTCCGCGCGCGCCTCGGCGAGCCGGTCGCGGGACTGTTCGCGGCTTTCCAGCAGGGGCTCGACGACCCCCAGGAACACGACCGCGATCAGCAGGACCAAACCGCCTGCCAGCAGGATCCGTTGCTCGCGTGTCTGCAGGGCGTCCCAGTAGGCCTTCATGGTTCTTTCTCGATGGTCATGCGTGCCCGGACACCCTGCTCGCCGGTTTCGGCCGAGACGATCCGGACACGCGCGGTCATGGCTTCGCGCAGGCCCTCGCGCAACTGTTCCAGTTCCGCGATGCCGCTGCCCTCCAGCTCGAGCTCGAGGCGATCTGGGTCACCCCGCAGGCGATGCAGGGTGAGGTCGCGCGCGGCGAGGCCCTCCATGATGCTGGCAAGGGCTTCGCCGAGCGGGCTGTGTACCGTCGCAGTAGTCGTGTCCGGTCCGGCCTGTCCCAGCAGGCTCTCGAACTGGGCCACGGGGTCGACCATGCGGGCCTGCGGCAGGGTTTCCTCGAACAGGGCCGCGATGTCCCGTTCGGTCGCCCGGTATTCCCGCTCGAGCTGCCTGACCTCCAGCCACACGGACCCAAGCCAGACTGCGGCCAGCACGAGCGCCAGTGCTGCCGGTGCGCGCCATGGTGCGGGAAGGGCGCCGAGCGAGGTCGGGCTTTCGGCGGGCGATGCGAAGTCGAAGGCCAGTGCAGCCCGCACGGCGCGTTGCAGCTCGGGCGGCGGGAGGCTACCCGATTGCACCCCGGCCAGCAGGAGTTCGAGGACGTCGCCGGACCATTCGGGTGGGGGCTGGAGGGGTGCGCGTGGGTCGGGTTCGGCGGACGGATCCACCACATGAACCGCAGCCTGGGGAGACTGCGTTTCGTTGACGCTGGTGTCGTCGGAGGCCGTGGTGACGGCGGAGCGCTGCTGCAACCACCAGCTGGCGACTTCCCGGGGCATCGCGAGGGGTTCGGCCTCGGGAGAAAGCACGATGCTGCGTTGCGTTCCCGAGAGCAGGAAGACCTGATCGCCCGGGTCCAGGCTTCGCAGTAGCGCAAGGTCCGGGATCATGTGCGATACGCGGATGCCGTGCTCGCGAAGCCAGTCTTCCCAGCGGTCCAGGTCTCGATGCGCGACCACGCCGGCCAGGGTCTCGATGCCGTGACGAGGGCCGGCAACGATCCTGAGCTGTTCCAGATCCTCGCTGAGGCGGTCCTCCAGGGCGAACGGCAGCGCGCGGCGACGCACGCGCCCCGACTTCCCGGGCACGAACACCCGATGGAGCGGCACGCGTTCCCCGGGGAGCAGCGCAACCGCATGGTCGTCCGCGGCGAGCAAGGCGCGCAGCTCGTCCGGCGCCGCCTCGCCGTGATCCACGAGCGCTCCGTTTCTGCGTAGCCGAAGCCAGCGCACCCGAAGCGGCGTGTCCGCGCCGAGCATTTCGGGTTCTGGCAGCTGGAAGAGGAACCAGTTCATGCCGAGTCCGGTGAGTGAAAGGCGTCTGCAAGCATCCGGTTTTCTTGTCAGGGTTCGCAGGGAGCGTGTTCGCGAAGAATGGTACGCCCGTTGGGGCCATCGAGGATCGCGCAGTGAAAATAATCCCGTCCGGCGATGCGGACAACCAGTTGCAGACGGAAATAGCGAATGTCGCGGCTCTGTTCGGTCGCCTGACCCGGCGCCGCGGTGGTGACGGGGTCCGGGGCGCGATCCATGTCGATGGCGTTGTCCGTGCCCGGCCGGGCCACGACCCAGGGCGCCAGTGCCTGCCAGAGGTCCGGATCGAACCCGTGTACCTGGAGCAATTCCGACGCGAGGCGCATCGGGCGGTTGCCGCTGAGCCGGGGCGGTTCCAGGCCGCGGTAAATCGGGTCGTCCGTTTCCGGGTTCATCCAGTCGTGTACGGCGACCGCCAGGCGCTGGGCGTTACCGGATTGACTCTCGGTTGCCGCGATGGCCTGTTCGATCAGGCCGGCGAAGGCCTCAAGGGGTGGGTCATCGGCGCGTCCGAGACTGTTGAGGTTGAAGCGGCAGTGAAGATTCTCCAGGCGGGCGCGCACGCCGACACCTTCCAACTCCAGTGGCAATGTCGGAGACGCGCAGCCCTCCCACGGCAGGTCATCGTAGTTTGGCAGCCTTTCCAGCATGTGCAGCGCGACGGTTTCGGCCCCCTGGGTGAGGTGCCGCGCCCGATCCTGGTCCTGGATGGTGGCCGCGCGGAAGACCTGCTGATTGTCACGCATGGTCATGGTGACCGCCGTTACGCTGGCGATCGCGACCACCAGCAGGGCGGTGATCAGCGCGGCACCTGAATTTCTCCCCTTCACCGGGCACCCGGCAGGGCAATGCGGCGCTCGACGGGTCCGAGCCCCGGCACGACCAGGCGGACGATCACCTGCGCCGGTCGGCGGTCGCCGGCATCCAGCGGCGGCCAGCTGTCGGTGACCTCCTGGGTGTCGCCATCGACAAAGTCGAAGCGGATCTCCAGTTCATCGCCTGAGTTCCGCGCCATCCGGCCGTTCGCCGTGGACGCTCTCCCGGCATGTGCGCCCCGGCCCAGAAACAGGCGCACCTGCTCGGATTCCGGCAGGGCACCGTCCAGCACCGGCCAGGTAACCCGTTCCAGCCCCCGGTCACTGACTCTCCAGGCGACCCGCGCCAGGCGGCCGTATTCTCCGCTTCCCGCCCGTACCAGCTCCAGTTGTCGCGGGTCCGTGACCGGGCTGTAACGCAGGGCCGGGAGGCGGTCGCCGTAGCCGTCGCGGGGGTGCAGCTCGATGCTGTGGCGTAGGTCGCGTTCCAGCACGGCCAGTGTGACCTGAAGCTCCGCCAGGCGCTGGCTCTGGGCTTGCGTGGCATGGTCCGCCATCAGCACTGCCCGCAGTCCGCCGATGGCCAGCACGCCAACGGTGGCGAACACGGCCACGGCCACGAGCAGCTCCAGCAGGGTAAAACCGCGCGCGGCGCCCGATGCACATGACCGCCGTGCCGGCACGTCAGGGCAATGCATAGCTGGTTGCCTGGGCGAGGGGATGGTCGGGGTCTCCATCGAGCAGCCACACCCGGACCTCGATACGGCGAACCGTCGGCAGCTCGAGCGGGGCGTCGATCACCGTATCGGTGATCTCGATGCGGGCCTCCCATTCGCGGTCCGCGAGTGTGGACTGAATGCGCTCGGTGCCGACATCGACTCGCCGCAACCCGGCCTCGTAGTCGGCGAGCAGGTTGCTGGCCACCCATCCGGCCAGCGTGCGTTCCTGCAGGTAGGCGGTATTGCGCGCGTGTTCGCTGCCCGCCTTGATGAGGGCCCCGAGGGCGACGCCCAGCACCACTAGGGCAATCAGGACCTCGAGTAGCGTGAATCCGCGCCGTGCGCCGCGTGCCAGCATGGCTAGTTGGGGTGTCCCGGGCGGGCCATCAACAGGTGGCGGGGCTCGCCGCCAACCGGTGGCGGGTGCTCGAAGGCCTGAATGGGTTGGCCCTGCTCGACCCGGAGCACGAGACCGCTTTGCCCGTCGGGGTGTTCCAGCACCAATTCGAAGGGTTCGATGTGTCCGCTGCTACTGATGGCGATGCGGTTGTGTTCCGGGCCTTCGCGGAGGCTGCTACGCCGCCCGTCCACATAAAGCCGTGGCTGCAGCCCGTGTTGCCGGAAGTCCCGCGGACCCAGCGGCCCCCGCTCGATCGGTGTCCAGGTGACCTGGGCATCGTCGATCCACTGGCGCTCCAGAATGACCAGCCCCTCAGTACCTATGCCGATGGACAGCGCCTGGCCGGTCAAGAGGGTGTGGTCCCGGGCGAGTTCGATCTGGCCCGCCAGCTGGCGGGCGGTCTGTTCGAGGCTCCGGCTGCCCAGCTGGCTCATGGACAGCACGCCGATGCTGGCCACCACGCCGATGATGAACATTACGACCAGCAGTTCGATCAGGGTAAAGCCGGTGGGGCGTGCGTGGCGGGTCGCCATGGGTGTCTTCAGAATTCGTCCATGTTCCAGTTGCCGATCTCGCCTTCGATGCCGTCGCCTCCACGGCGGCCGTTGGCGCCGTAGCTGAAGACGTCGAAGTCGCCATGTCGCCCGGGGTTCAGGTACTGGTACGGGTTGCCCCAGGGGTCGCTCGGCAGGCGGTCCATGTAGCCGCCCTGGCGGTACTGGGGGGCTTCCGGCCCGCTGCGCGGGCGTTCCACCAGCGCATCCAGTCCCTGGTCGGTGGTCGGGTACTGGAAATTGTCCAGACGGTAGAGATTCAGGGCGCTTTCCAGGGTGCGGATATCCTGCTTGACCTTGGTGATCCGGGCATCGTCCGGGCGATCCATCACGCGGGGCACCACGATGGCCGCGAGGATGCCGAGGATGACCACTACCACCATGATCTCGATCAGGGTGAAACCTCGGGCACCGCGGAATCCGGTACGCGCAAGGCAGGCAGAGCGGGGTTCTTGCATGGTCAATTCACCAGCTGGTTGAGTTCGAAGATCGGGAGCAGGATGGCGAGGACGATGGTCAGGACGATGCCGCCCATGGTCAGGATCAGCAAGGGTTCGAACAGCCCCATGCTGATACTGATGCGGGATTCGACCTCTTGTTCCTGGGTCTCGGCGGCCCGCTCCAGCATCTCGGTGAGCCGCCCGCTGGACTCGCCGCTACGGATCAAGTGTACGGTGATCGGCGGGAAGTATCCCGTCTCTTCCAGGGCCTGCCCGATGCTGCGGCCCTCGCGGATTCGCAGCGCGGCATCCTCCACCGCGGCGCGCATGGGGCGGCTGTCGATGACCTCGGCGCCGGTTCGCAGCGCATCCAGGAGTGACACCCCGCTGGCGGACAGGATGCTGAGGGTGCGTGCAAACCGGGCCGTGTTGAGCCCCCGGACCAGGCGCCCCACGAGCGGGAGGCGCAATACTAGCCGGTCGAAGCGCATGCGCGGCCCGGGTTTGCGCAGCCACTGGGCCAGCAGTGCCACGAGCACGCCCAGGGCGATCAGCGCGTACAGACCATAGGTTCGCAAAAGGTCACTGGTGCTGATCAGCATGCGGGTCAGGGTGGGCAACTGCTGGTCCAGGCCCTCGAAGACCTGGACCACTTCGGGTACGACATAGACGACCAGGCCCACGGTCACGCCAAGGGCCACCAGGGTCAGGATGACCGGATAGATCAGGGCGAGCATGACCTTTTGCCGCAACGCGTGGCGATTCTCGAGGTATTCGGCCAGGCGTTCCAGTACCAGGTGCAGGTGCCCGGAGGCCTCGCCGGCCGCGACGGTGCTGCGGTAGATCTCGGGAAACGCGCGCGGAAATGCGCCCAGCGCCTGGGCCAGCGAGTGCCCCTCCATGACCCGGGTGCGCACGGCACTCAGGATGTTGCGCACCTTCTGCTTTTCGGACTGGCGGGCAACGGTTGCCAGCCATTCCTCCACCGGCAGGCCGGCGCGCGCAAGCGTGGCCATCTGACGTGTCGCGAGCGCGAGGTCGAGGGCGCCGATGCCGCCGGCCCCGCCGCGTCCCGAGTGGGTCCGGGTACCCCGGGTGGCGGCCGAGGATTCGCCGATTTCGAGCAGATCCAGTGGGGTCAGGCCTTCGCTGCGCAACTGCGACCGGACGCTCCGGGCGGTATCTCCCTCGGTGACGCCCTTGCGCGTTCGGCCGGCTGCGTCCAGCGCCTGGTATTCGAAGGCGGGCACCTAGTGGACCTCCAAGGTGATCACTACGGGTTCAGTTGGTCTGTCAACGTTCAGGGCAAGGCGCGGCTCGCAGTGAATGGCGTCGCCCTTTACAAGAGCCGGAACGCGGCCATAGGCGTTGACAGACCAACCCTTCGGGCGTTCCTGTGGCGCTCCGCTGCGGCGTTGCGGCGCTTGCCAAGGGCGACGGCCATTGCCTGCGCACCCCGCCTTGCCGCGGAGCGCCACAGGAGCCCTGAACCCGTAGTGATTACCTTGGAGGTCCACTAGCCCGCCTCGGTGACGCGCAGCATTTCCTCGAGGCTGGTCGTGCCGTCGAGAACCCGCCGGCAGGCATCGGCGCGGAGACTCACGCTGTTCTCGCGGGCGGCCTGCACCATGGCCTGTTCACTGGCATTGTCATGAATGAGCGTGCGCAGGCGTTCGTTCACCTCCACCAGCTCATAGATGCCGGTCCGGCCGCGATAGCCGAGATCGTTGCAGCTCGGACAGCCGTGCGCCCGGTAGAGGGTGGGAGGTGCCGTCGAGGCTACGCCCAGCAGTTCGCATTCCCGTGGCGATGCCGGGTGGGGTTCGCGGCAGTCCTTGCACAGGACCCGTACCAGCCGCTGGGCGAGAATCCCGTTCAGGGTCGAGGAGAGCAGGAAGGGCTCCACGCCCATGTCGCGCAGGCGCGTGATGGCCCCGATCGCGGAGTTGGTGTGCAGGGTGGAAAAAACCAGATGCCCCGTCAGGCTCGCCTGCACCGCGATCTGGACGGTATCGACATCGCGGATCTCGCCGACCATGACGACATCCGGGTCCTGGCGGAGGATGGCCCGCAGCCCGCGGGCGAAGGTCATGTCGATACGGCTGTTGATCTGGGTCTGTCCGATCCCGTCGAGGTAGTACTCGATCGGGTCCTCGACGGTCAGGATATTGCGGCTGCGGTCATTGAGCCGGGTCAGCGCTGCGTACAGCGTCGTCGTCTTGCCCGACCCGGTCGGGCCGGTGACCAGCACGATCCCGTGCGGCCGCGTGACAATCCGTTCGAGGGTGTCACGGGTATCCGGATCCATGCCCAGGTGGGTGAGGTCGAGGCGACCGGCCTGCTTGTCCAGCAGCCGCATCACCACGCGTTCTCCGTGGCCCGAGGGCAGGGTGGAGACGCGTACGTCCACCGCGCGACCGGCGACCCTGAGGGAGATGCGTCCGTCCTGCGGCAGTCGCTTCTCCGCGATGTCCAGCCGTGCCATCACCTTGATGCGCGAGACGATGAGGGATGCAAGCCCCGCGGGCGGGGTCAGAATCTCGCGCAGGACGCCGTCCACGCGCAGTCGGACGGCCAGGCGGCTCTCGAAGGGCTCGATGTGGATGTCCGAGGCGTTTTCCCGTACCGCCTCCGTCAGCAGCGCGTTGATGAGCCGGATAATCGGGGCATCGTCTTCGGCCTCCAGGAGGTCCTGCGGCTCGGCGAGGGATTCCGCTACGCTCGAGAGGTCGAGGTTGCCATCCAGCTCCTCCATCGATTGCATGGCGCGCGAACTGGAGGATTCGTAGCGCTCGCGCAGCCGCTGCTCGAAGGTCTTGTCATCGACGGTTTCCAGGTTCAGCGGCTCGGGGCTGCGCCGGCGCAGTTCCAGGAGTCCTAGCGGATCGGCGTCGTGGCGCAGGAAGATCTGGCGTTGGCCCGCGACCAGATCGCCGGGCACGGCGCCGACCCGGCGCGCGAAGGTGTAGCTCACGGCGAACGTACCGGTCACCGGTGTCCCGGTCGCGTTCGGGATGTCCGCTACGGGTTCCCGGGTCGGCCCCGCGCTCATGGCCGGGGTGCCCTCGGCCATTCAGTCGCGATGGCCATGGACATCTTCGAAGCTGGGCGGGAGCTGGGTCAGGCGCTCCCATTCCGGCAGGACCGGGCTTCTGCGCTGCTGGGTGCGCGCCTGCTCGCGCAGTTGCTCGCCGCGGATAAAGCTGTACTTCTCGCTGGTTAGCTCGGCGCCGCGGGCGCTGTCCCGGACGATGCGCGGGTGCAGGAACACCATCAG
The DNA here is from genome assembly GCF_000381505.1 of Thioalkalivibrio sp. ALM2T. Classification (NCBI taxonomy): domain Bacteria; kingdom Pseudomonadati; phylum Pseudomonadota; class Gammaproteobacteria; order Chromatiales; family Ectothiorhodospiraceae; genus Thioalkalivibrio; species Thioalkalivibrio sp. ALM2T. Next base: position 85,999 of record NZ_KB906562.1, on the reverse strand, counting down.
GTTCCGTTTCTCGGTCTGGTTGCGATCCGCCCGAAAGAGTCGTCCAATTCCGGGGATGCTGCCTAGCCCGGGAACGCGCGCCTCGCTGTCCGTTTGCTGTTCTTCAATCAGCCCGCCGAGCACCAGCATGTCGCCGTCATCGATCAGGACGTGGGTCTTCAGTGTCCGGGTATTGGTAATGAGATCGGCCGCGTCGGAAGTACCCGGCGCCAACTGCGAGACCTCTTGCTCGATCTCCAGGCGCACGGCATTGCCCTGGTTGATCTGCGGCCGCACGCGAAGCTTCACCCCGACGTCCTCGCGACGAATCGTGTCGAAGGCCTGGCCCGAATCCTCGATCGAGCGTCCGACGATGAACGGCACGTTCTGGCCGACCACGATCTCGGCTTCCTCGTTGTCCAGCGTCAGAAGACTGGGGGTGGACAGGATGTTGCTGGAGGTGTCGCGTTGCAGCATGTTGACCAGAGCTGCGATCCGCGTGCTTCCGGTCGACCCCACGCCCCCGGCGGTCAGGCCGTCCCCGATGTCCGGGGGAGAGGACACGCTCCCGTCCAGGAACCCCTCCACGCCGGCAGCGAGTTCGAGGATCCCGCGTGAGCCGGCGCCGGAAAAGTTGAGGACTCCGGCCCCGCTATTTCCGATCGCGCCCCACTGCACGCCGAGATCCCGCACGCGATCCGACGAGACCTCCGCAATGACGGCTTCGACCAGGACTTGCGCCCGGCGGATATCGAGCTGCTCCACGATGATGTCGAAGTCGCGGATGAAGTCGGAGGGGCCGTAGGTCACCACGGCGTTTGTGGACTCGTGTGCCTCGATGTGGATGCCGCTTCCGCTCCGTGCGTCGGGGTCGATATCCGGGCTTTTCTCGGCGATGTTGCGCAGCAGTTCGGCAACCTCCTCGGCCCGCGCATACTTCAGGTAGTGCACGCGTGCGTTCCCTTCTTCCATCTCCCGGTCAAGCTGGGCGATGAGCCCGCGCAGGCGCAGGCGAGACTCCTCGCGCCCGGAGAGGATGATGGCGTTGCTGCGGCGATCCGCGAGGACCTGGGGTGTGGCGAGCTCTCCCGTGCCCTCCCGGGCCAGAACCTGCAGCTGCTCGGCGAGTTCCCCGGCGCGGGCGTGCCGCAGTTCAATGACCTCGAAGTCGTCCGCGAAGGGCAGGTCCATGCGTTCGACGAGGGCGCGGATGCGATGCACGTTGCTGCGCGTATCCGAGATCAGCAGCGTATTGGGCTCGGTCGCCGCAGCGAGATGTCCCCCTTGCGGGATCAGCGGGCGCAGGACGGGGACGAGCTGGGCGGCAGAAACATGTCGCAACGCGATCACGTGGGTGACGATGCTTCCGCCACGCACATCCGCGTCCGGTTCGGCCTCGATATCGAGGACCGTGGGAGTATCCTGCTTGGCCTGGGCATCGGGCACGATGCGCGTGGAGGATTCGCCCGGAATGGCCGCGAATCCGTGGATCTTTAGGATGTCGTGGAACAGATCCATCAGCTCGTCCCGGGGCACGGGGCGGCTGGAAATGACCGTGATGTTGCCGCGCACCCGTGGGTCCACGATGAAATTGGTCCCGGTTTCCTCCGACACAAGATCGATCAGGTTGCTGATGTTGGTGTCGCGAAGATTGAGCGTCAGCTCGTCCGCCGCGACGGCCCCCGCTGCGCAGAACAGGGACAGTGCGAGGGAAAAAAGGCGGAGTCGGAGGCTCATTCGGTTAACTCGATGGTTAGCGGCAGGGTCTGCCCGTCACGTTCGATGGTGATGTTCACCCGGTCGGAGTTGCCGAGTCCAGAGAGGATCTGTTCGGGGTCTTCGATGTCGCGCACCTGCTGCCCCTGGACCGAGGTGATGATGTCCCCTTCCTGTAGGCCGGCGCGTTCGAACTCGCGTTGGTTGCGCGTCGGGGTGACTCGAATACCCAACAGTGCGCCATCCCGCAGTACGGGCTGGGCACGCAGCGAATTCATGGCGCGCTGCGGGTCCTCGAGCCAGCGGGAGCGGCTGATGTTAGCCGTGATCGGCGCCGGTGAGCCGGCGGGTTGCGATGGTCGCTGATCGGTATCGGAGCGGCCGCCATCGACTCGCAGTTCGTCGCCCCGCGGGAGCCGTAGGGTCTCCAGTCGGCCTTCGCGCTCCAGGATGACCCGGTCCGCGTGTACCTGGTGCAGCGTCGCCAGCTGGTTCCCGATGGTGTCGCCCACGTGGTAGAGCTCGACATTGGACCTCCCTGCGGAAATGATCGCGCTGCCGTTGCCCTGCCCGGTTGCCAGGATGCCGAGCAGCTCCAGACTCAGGCGGGTCTCCGGCGCGTTCTCGATGGCCTGTTGGCCCGCTTGCCGGGGGCTGCCGAAGGGAGTGAATTCGGCGCTTCGGGCAAACCCGGACCGAGGAGGGGCATCGGCTGCGGGAGACGTGCTGGGGCGATTGGCGGTTGCCCGTTCCGCGTGGACCGTGGTGCCCGACGGGTACGTGTATCCCGGAACGGCGATCGACCAGACGAGACCCGCGATCAGCCATGCCGTGACCGCCAGCAGCCCGGCACTGAGGATCCAGAGCGGGAGTAACGGCACAAGTCGGGGCGAAGGTGGCATCGTCAACGGCGTTCGCGGTTTATTCGGTTGGCTGGCCCCGGCGGTTCTCGCTAGGTCGAGTCGGATCGGCGTCTTGAAATAGGGCCTGGGGGAACACGGTTTAATGTACCCGTTCGCGTGGATGCCCCTGATTCCCCGATCCTGCATTGCTCAGCATGCCGTTTTCGCCAAGTGGGGTCGAGTCCCGGGCCATGCGGCTTCCGGTTTTCCGGAGACGCCCCGCGCCCGTGCGCGGAGGCGAACGCCCCGAAGGCGCGAAGGTGTCGTGTCTTGCGGCTCCCAAGTCGATTGCTCCCGGTGAAGTCCACGTTTGGATGCCGGCTGCTGCCGGGGCTGCCATCGGATTCGGGAACAGGGGCTGCGCCCGGTCTGGAAGTGGGCGTTCGTCGTGACGACCATGGGATAAGGCCGCGCCGGCCGGTGGATGGAGCCACCTGGACCGGCGGCTCCATCCATCGCGTCCGGACGCGGCCTGGTTGACGGACATCACCGACGACATCAGCTTCTTCTGCAACGAGTGTCGTCCCTGCACCGAAAATGGGTTTCAGGTGAATGCCGCAATTACGGTACCGAACAAGCCTGAATGGTCTTGTCCCCGTCTGCCTTGAGCGTCTCACCGTACTTATCGACGTACTCTACGGTGACCCCAAGTGAGGATCCTTCTTTACCTGAGAGGCCGTCGAAGTCGATCACATATTGATATTTGAAGAGCAGGCTGGCCAATTGCTGAAAGACCTGTTGGAGGTTGGCGTCACTCGTCGGCTGGTAGAACAAGCCGCCCGTGCCGTCCGCGAGCCTTTGTAGTTCATCTTCCTGAGCTTCCTGCAGGAATTCGCCGAACCCGATGGTGAAGACGGGGATATCCGCCCCTAGGGCCTGAGCGATAGCGTCTGCCAGCGCGGCCTCCGTGTCGTCAACAATAGTATCTTCGCCGTCGGTCAAGGCGATGACGGCCTTCCTGTCGTGGGTGCTGTTTGCGGTATCGAATCGCTGGATGGCTTCCACGGTTGCGTCGTAGAACGCGGTGTCCCTGTCGAGGGCGGGCGGATTGTTGATTGCGGCCTTCAGTATGTCCTTGTCGGAAGTGAATTCGGTCGTCATGGCCTGGACGTCGTCGGCGTACTTGATGATGTCCGCGTCATCGTTGTCCTTCATCGCGTTCACCAGCGACGTCGCGCCCGCCTCCATGTTGTCTACAGCATCGGGGAAGTCGGTGATACTGCCGCTGTAGTCCATCGCGATGCTGAGAGAGAGGTTGATGTCGCCGACCTGTCCGACGTCTATGACGTCGAGCGGGTTCGACGCTGGCCCGGATTCGAGTTCCACAAGAGTGAAATGGCTTTCATTCAAGTGCGAGATTGGGAATTTAGCCTGGTCCGTGACGGACACAAAGGCTTGAAAAGCTTGAGGGGCGGGAAGGGCGCAGTCATTGACCTGGTTGACGGTGACGTTGATCGACTTGATTGGTTCGTAGGTGCCGGCCAGAGTGCTCCCGACCGTGCGGATGTTGGGGTTATCGCTCTCCGCGATCAATAAGCCGTCGAACTTGCCGACATGCAGTGGTAAATGCTGTGTTTTGAATTCGACCACAACGGTGCAGCTGTCGCCGGGTGCGAGGTCAAATGGGCGCGTTCCGCAGGGGGCGCTGCCGCCCGATCTGTCCAGGAAAAACGCATCGAAGTTATCCCGGCGAACCCTGATGTCTTCGATGTTGTAGGACGTCGTTCCTTCGTTGCGGATGATGAATTGTCGAGGGAGCGCTTGATCCTCGTTGCCTTCCGTAATGGTCCCGAAATCGAAACGCTCCGGGATCACCGTGATCCCGGTTTCCGGTGTGTTGCCACTGCCGCCGCTGCCACCACCACCACCGCAGCCAATCAGGCCGATTGACGCTGCCAGCAGGGCTGGTACCAGGAGTCGGGACTTTCCGTATTCAAGCGTCATGGGTTTGTTTCTCCATCGATGGGCGGGGTGACCGGGTCGGTGCCCTGCAAGGGTTGCGGGCGCCGGGAACGGTCAGGCGGCGAGTGGGGTTGTCCGCCGGGAACCTGTTCACGGAGAAAATCTAGTGGAAGAACGAGAACTGGGTCCGTGCGGTGCCGAACATAGGCGACCCGTCCGTGCCAGAACCCCTGTCGTCCGGAGGGCTCCCTTCTGCTCAAGAATAGTGATGAATGAACGCCGTGGAAGGCATCCCGTTACCCCCTCGTTAACGCGCCGGGGTCCCGGAAGCGGGGTCCTACCCCGTTTAAGCGGATACTTGCCCGGTAGATCGCTTCGGCAGGCACTTGTTGTGTGCCGCCGCGGCGGCCGGATGGGCGCCCCTGCACTGTCATCCCGGCCGGAGCGAAGCGAAGAGCCGGGATCGCCCCCGTCGGGGCAACCCCAGCCGCCAAGATTCCGGATAACCGCTACGCGGTTTCCGGGATAACGAAGCAGGAGGCGCGTGGAGCCCTGGAGCGCGTTTCGACGGTCGGGTGTTGTGCGCACCCGGGCCCGCACGGCCCCTCGATCTGGCTGAACCTCGTGGCTCATCAGGTGCATCATTGACCTGAGGGCGACTTGGCCCTCATCGCATATCCGCCCGCATGGATAACCCCTCGGCTGACGGGGCCGCCGTGGCAATCTCAAGGGGGGTCTCGTAGTCTTCCCGGCTCATCCATTCCGCGCTGGAGACATCGTGGCCAACATCCTGAACCCGTACGCTGACGAGCAGCCCGAGTCGAAGCACATCGTGCTACGTGCCCGCAGTGGCCAGGCGGTCTCCGCCAATTTCACCCTGCAGGATCGGCGCGGGCGCGAAAGCGCGGCGGAATACCTGTTTCATCTCTATTCCACCATCAAGCAGAAGATGGGCGAACCGGTCCTGGATACTGCTGCACCATCGCCGGACGATCAGACCGCCATGCAGCGACTGATCCTGTACTCGGCCGGAGCCCACGACACCATGTTCGGCACCTTCAATGCCTCCGGTGCCTCCTCGGAGATGCCCGAGGAGGAGCGAAACGAGTTCGTGGAGATCTTCCTGCTGGCCAGCGCCACGGTCATCGAGGGACAGCGCATTACCGTCGACCTCCAGCGCGGTCTCATCACCGCCGAGGCGCCCTGAGCGCAACGTCCCGCGCGGGGTCGCCGCCGCGCAGCGGGGATTGCCCGTGCAGATGGGCATGGCTGCATGCCCGCTCGTTTCAGAGACGGCCTTGTGCCGTAAATCTCGGATGGGAGGGGTAGGCCCGGTTGGGTGGAGGCCGGTCGCGTAGCGACGCGAAGCCTGCCTTCGCGAGGCCGGAACGGCGTGCGCCGGCAGGCGCGCGACTGGGATAGTCCGACCCGTCCAGCAGGAGCGAAGCGAATGGTGGGCCCGGTCGGACTCGAACCGACGACCAAGGGATTATGAGTCCCCTGCTCTAACCAACTGAGCTACAGGCCCGTATTCGGGGGCGTACAAACGACTGCGGCGCCATTCTACCCGCAAGGGGAAGATGGCGCCGCATCGCTAGGTCGGGTTCCGGCCGCCGGGCCGGGACGCCGGTTACTCGGCGTCGGTGTAGGTGCGCAGCAGTTCGGCGCGGGTCGGGTGGCGCAGCTTGCGCAAGGCCTTGGCCTCGATCTGGCGGATGCGCTCGCGGGTGACGTCGAACTGCTTGCCGACCTCCTCGAGGGTGTGGTCGGTGTTCATGTCGATGCCGAAGCGCATGCGCAGGACCTTGGCCTCGCGCGGGGTCAGCGTGGACAGGATTTCGCGGGTGGCCTCGGTGAGGCTCTCCTGTGCGGCGGAGTCGGACGGCGAGGCGACCTTCTCGTCCTCGATGAAGTCGCCCAGATGCGAGTCTTCGTCGTCGCCGATCGGGGTCTCCATGGAGATTGGTTCCTTGGAGATCTTCAGTACCTTGCGGATCTTGTCCTCGGGCATCTCCATGCGCTCGGCCAGCTCTTCCGGCGTGGCCTCGCGGCCCATCTCCTGCAGCATCTGGCGGGAGACGCGGTTGAGCTTGTTGATGGTCTCGATCATGTGCACCGGGATGCGGATGGTGCGCGCCTGGTCCGCGATGGAGCGGGTGATCGCCTGGCGAATCCACCAGGTGGCGTAGGTCGAGAACTTGTAGCCGCGGCGGTATTCGAACTTGTCCACGGCCTTCATCAGGCCGATGTTGCCTTCCTGGATCAGGTCGAGGAACTGCAGGCCGCGGTTGGTGTACTTCTTGGCGATGGAGATCACCAGGCGCAGGTTGGCCTCGACCATCTCCTTCTTGGCGCGACGGGCCTTGGCCTCGCCGATCGACATGCGGCGGTTGATCTCCTTGATCTCGGAGATGTTCAGGCTGGCCTCGCGCTCGATCTCGGCCAGCTTCTTCTGCAGGCGAACGATTTCTTCTTCGTGCTGGGCCAGGGCGTTGGTGTATTTGCCCTTGGCCTTGCAGGCTTCCTTGATCCAGTCGAGATTGGTCTCATTCTTGGGGAAGCTGTCGATGAAGGCCTTGCGTGGCATCTGGGCCTGCTCGACGGCCAGCGCCATGATGCGGCGCTCGTGGCGGCGGACCTGGTCGATGCTGCCGTGCAGCTGGGTGGTCAGCTGGTCGACCATGCGCGGGATCAGCTTGAACTCCATGAAGTATTTGGCGGTGGCCTCGCGCGCGAGGGCGTAGGCCTCGCGGTTGCCCTTCTCGAAGGCCTTGTGCGCCTTGGCGTGCAGCTTGCGCAGCTTTTCGAAGCGCTCGCGCGCCTCTTCCGGATCCGGGCCGGTGTCCACCGGCTCGGCGGCTTCTTCGTCTTCTTCGGCGTCTTCCACCTCGTCGACGATCGCATCCAGTTCGGCGCTGGCCTGCTGCTCGGCGGCGGCCGCCGCAGCCGCCTTCTGTTCGTCCTGGGCCTTCTGGGCCTGCTCCGGCGTCACCAGGCCACGGGCCACGGCCTCACCGTTGGCGTGATCATTCGGGTCGATGAAGGAGACCACCAGGTCGGTCAGGCGGCCATTGTTCTCGACGATCCGGTCGTATTCACGGATCAGCCGTTCGATCGCGCCCGGGTGGTGGGCGAGCGCGAACAGGACCTGCATCAGGCCCTCTTCGATGCGCTTGGCGATGCGGATCTCGCCTTCGCGGGTCAACAGCTCGACCGTGCCCATCTCGCGCATGTACATGCGCACGGGGTCGGTGGTGCGGCCGAAGTCGCTGTCGGCGGAGGCGAGCGCCGCCACGGCGTCCTCGGCGTCGTCGTCGGCCGAGACCGAACCGTCGGACAGCAGAAGGCTGTCGGCGTCCGGGGCCTGCTCATGCACCGCGATGCCCATGTCGTTGATCATCGCAATGATGTCCTCGACCTGGTCGGAGTCGATGATCGAGTCGGGCAGGTGATCGTTTACCTCGGTATACGTGAGGTATCCCTGCTCCTTGCCCTTGGCAATCAGTTCCTTGAGCTGGGATTGCTGCTCTTCACGATTCATTGCGGTCGTACTCCGAGGTGCTTGTTTGAGCCGTGGCAAGACGGCTCAAGGAAAGTGGGACGCAGAAAAATCAATCCTACATTGTAGCAGAAGATTCTTATATTGCCGGTGGCCTGATGGATTCTCGGGTCAAGGCTGGGTCGCGACCCAGCTCTGGGGCGACCTCCTTGACCGCTATGTTGAGGGCGAATCCGGGCGCTTCAAGCCCCGGTGACGCTATTTGGGCAGGTCGAACCGCTGCAACTGCTGGGTAAGACGGGCGAGCTCGGCGCGTTGTTCCGTTCCGAGTTCGGAACCGGGGCGAGTCAGTTCACGAATTCGCAATCGATAGTGCTGACGCAGGAGCTGGCGGGCGCAGTCCAGCGCCGTCTGGCGGGTGACCGCTGGCTCGCCGTCGTTGAGCTCCTGGTGGGCCAGGGCCATGAGTCGCTGAAAGTGGCGCTGGTCGCGAAAGCGCTCCAGCAGGCCGGCCGTGTGGCGTCCAGGGCTCTCGTCCAGGGCCGCGAGGACATTGCGCAGGGTATCGGCGGCCGCTCCGGGCAGCTCGACGACCTGGCGGAACTCGGGCTGTGACCAGTCCAGTTCCGGGTGTTGCAGGACGCGTGCGAGCAGGGCACCCCACAAGGCCGGGGCGCTCTCGCCGCGCACGGGCGCACGGCCGCCGGGGGTGGCGGGGAGCTCGTGACCCGGGCCCGGTTCAGGGTTGCGGGCAGGCTGGGGGGGCTGTTCCGACAGGACCTGTTCCAGTCGTTCCTGGCTGAGCCCCGTCTCCTGTCCGATGCGTTCGACCAGTTGGTCACGAAACAGCGGATCGCGGGCGGTGGCGACCCGCTTCATCGCCGCGTGGGCGAAGCGGGTGCGGCCTTCGGCGGTGTCGGTGGGGTGCTCTTCGCGTTGCAGGCGCATCAGCGTCTCGGACAAGGGTAGGGCGCCGGCGAGGCGCTCCTCCCAGCCGGCCAGGCCGTCGCGCAGGACGAGGCTGTCGGGGTCGTCGCCCTCCGGCAGGAACAGCACGCGCACCTCGCGCAGGCCCTGGATCGCGGGCAGCGCCTCGCCCAGCGAGCGCCAGGCGGCGCGGCGGCCGGCGGCATCGCCATCGAAGCAAAGGGTGATGCGCGAGACTTGGCGGAACAGGCTGTCCAGGTGGGCGCGGGTGAGCGCTGTGCCCATGCAGGCCACCGCGCGGTGAAAGCCGGCGCGGGCCAGGCCGACCACGTCCATGTAGCCCTCGACCACCACGATGTCGTCCAGCCGGGTGCCGGCCTTGCGCGCCTCGAACAGGCCATAGATCACCTGGCCCTTGTGGAAGACCTCGCTCTCCGGACTGTTCAGGTATTTCGGTTCGCCGTCCTCGATCAGGCGCCCGCCGAAGCCCGTGATGCGCCCGCGCCGGTCGCGGATCGGGAACATGATGCGCGCGCGGAAGCGCTCGCGGATGCCACCGTCGTCGCGCCGCGCGGCCAGACCGGAATCCACAAGTTGCTGCGGAGTGAAGCGTGGCTTGAGCGCCTCGATCAGCCCCGAGGGCGGGGCCCAACCGACCTGGTAGTTGCGCGCGGTGGTGCCGTCGATGCCGCGGTTCTTCAGGTAATCGACGGCCTTCGGGGTCTGGCGCAGTTGCTGTACGTACCACTCGGCGGCCGCGTCCAGCGCGTCATACAGCGGGGCATGGGCCTCACGCCGGTCGTCATCCCCGGCCTCGCGCGGGACCTCGAGACCGGCCTGCTCGGCCAGTTGCTCGATCGCCTCGGGAAAGCTCAGGTTCTCGTACTCCATCAGGAAGCTGATGGCCGTGCCGTGCGCCCCGCACCCGAAGCAGTGATAGAACTGCTTTTGCGGGGAGACGTAGAACGACGGGGTCTTTTCGCCGTGGAACGGGCAGCAGGCCGCGAACTCGCGCCCGGCCTTCTTCAGGCTGACGCGACGCTGGATGACCTCGACGATATCGCTGCGTTCCAGCAACTCGTCGATGAATGCCTGGGGGATAAGACCTGCCATGGGGTTGCTGCGTGTTCCTCGGGGACGTGCCGATTGTCAGGTTCGCATGATAGCCCAGCGCCTCGCCATGGCACCTCCATTGCGAGGCCTATGCACCTCGTCATCCCGGAAACCGCGTAGCGGTTATCCGGGATCTCGCCGGGGGTTGCACGTCGGTTGGTGCCAGGGTCTGGAGATCCCGGCTCTGCGCTTCGCTGCGGCCGGGATGACGAGGTGGTGTAAACGTCCGGGTGGACGGAGTGTGGGGGCGGCGCTGTGCACTTCGCAATGGTGGGGCTTGCTGGAAGGCGCAAACAAAACGGGCCCCGTGAGGGGCCCGAATCGTAGTACTGCCGGATGGCGGGTCAGGCGGCCTGGCGCAGGTTGGCCAGCAGGCCTCGCAGTTCCGAGGCCTTGGGCTTCACCAGCCAGAACGAGCCCTGGTAGTCGTCGAAGCGTTCCAGGATTTCGCGGCCCCAGGCGCTGTCGGTCTCGTGCACGAACTCGGTGATGAGTTCCTCCAGGTAGTTCCGGTGCGCCTCCATGTCCTCGATGTCGAGGCGATGCAGGTCGATCAGCTCGTTGTTGATGCGGTCGGGGAAGTCGTTCTCCCGGTCCAGCACGAACGCGAAGCCACCGGTCATGCCGGCGCCAAAGTTGATGCCGGTGTTGCCCAGCACCACCATCACGCCGCCGGTCATGTACTCGCAGCCGTGGTCGCCGATGCCTTCCACCACCGCAAGCGCGCCGGAATTGCGCACCCCGAAGCGCTCGCCGCACTGGCCGGCCGCGAACAGCTTGCCGCCGGTGGCGCCATACAGGCAGGTGTTGCCCATGATGGTTGTGTCCTGGCTGGCGAAGCTGGAGCCCTCCGGCGGACGGATCACCAGCTTGCCGCCGGTCATGCCCTTGCCGACGTAATCGTTGGCGTCCCCTTCCAGGTACAGGTGCAGGCCGCCGGCGTTCCAGACACCGAAGCTCTGACCGGCCGTGCCCTGCATGCGCACGGTGATCGCGGCGTCCGCCATGCCCTGATTGCCGTGACGCTTGGCAATCTCTCCGGACAGCCGCGCGCCGATCGAGCGGTCGGTGTTGGCCACGTCGAAGTGGTATTCGCCACCGGCCTTGCTCTCGATGGCCTGGAGCATCTCCGCGACCATCTTCTCGGCCAGCTCGCCCTTGTCGAACGGTTCGTTCTTCGGCGCCTTGCAGAAACGCGGCTTGTCGGCCAGGTCGCCGCTGGCCAGTAGCCCGTTCAGGTCCAGGTGCTGCTGCTTGGGCGTCTCGCCCGGCAGGATCTCCAGCAGGTCGGTGCGGCCGATCAGGTCGGTCAGGCTGCGCACACCCAGCTTCGCCATCCATTCGCGGGTCTCGCGGGCGACGAACTGGAAGTAGTGCATGACCATCTCGGGCAGCCCGATGAAGTGGTTCATGCGCAGCACCTTGTCCTGCGTGGCCACACCCGTTGCACAGTTGTTCAGGTGGCAGATGCGCAGGTACTTGCAGCCCAGCGCCACCATCGGGCCGGTGCCGAAGCCGAAGCTCTCGGCGCCCAGGATCGCGGCCTTGATGACGTCCAGGCCGGTCTTCAGGCCGCCGTCGGTCTGCAGGCGGACCTTGTCGCGCAGGTCGTTGCCGCGCAGGGTCGCGTGGGTCTCGGACAGGCCCAGCTCCCACGGGGTGCCGGCGTACTTCACCGAGGTCAGCGGGCTGGCGCCAGTGCCGCCGTCGTAGCCAGAGATGGTGATCAAGTCGGCGTAGGCTTTCGCCACGCCGGCGGCGATGGTACCGACCCCGGCCTCGGAGACCAGCTTCACCGAGACCAGCGCATCCGGGTTGACCTGCTTGAGGTCGAAGATCAGCTGCGCCAGGTCCTCGATGGAGTAGATGTCGTGGTGTGGTGGCGGCGAGATCAGGGCGACCCCGGCATTCGAGAAGCGCAGCTCCGCGATCATCTTGTTGACCTTGTGCCCCGGCAGCTGGCCACCCTCGCCGGGCTTGGCGCCCTGGGCGACCTTGATCTGCAGGACCTCGGCGTTGACCAGATAGTGCGGGGTTACGCCGAAGCGGCCGGAGGCCACCTGCTTGATCTTGGACATGCGCTCGGTACCGTAGCGGGAGACGGCCTCGCCGCCTTCGCCGGAGTTGGAGCGTCCACCGAGGCGGTTCATCGCGGTGGCCAGGGCCTCGTGGGCCTCGGGCGACAGCGCACCCAGGCTCATGCCGGCGGAGTCGAAGCGCGGCAGGATGTCGGCCTCGGGCTCGACCGCGTCAAGCTCGATCGGCTCGATGTCGTCGCGGACCTTGAGCAGGTCGCGCAGCACGGTCACTGGGCGTTCGTTCACCAGTTCCGCGTATTCCTTGTAGATCCCGTAGTCACCGGACTGCACCGCGCGGTGCAGGGTCTGGATCACGTCCGGGTTGTAGGCGTGGTACTCGCCGCCGTGGACGTATTTCAGCAGACCGCCCTGGCCGGCGCTCTTGCGCGGGTTCCAGGCACGCTTCGACAGTGTCTCCAGATCCGCCTGAATGTCGGCGAAGCGGGTGCCCTGGATGCGGCTGGTGGTGCCCTTGAAGCAGGTCTCCACGATTTCGTCGGACAGGCCGACGATCTCGAACAGCTGCGCGCCGCGGTAGCTGGCGATGGTGGAGATGCCCATCTTGGACAGGATCTTGAACAGGCCCTTGTTGATGCCGCGGCGGTAATTCTGCGCCAGGGTCAGCGGGTCCGCGTTCGGGATCTCGCCGGACTGGCACATGCCGTGCAGCGCCGAGTAGGCCAGGTACGGGTAGATCGCGGTGGCACCATAGCCCAGCAGTACCGCGAAGTGGTGCGGGTCGCGCACGGTCGCGGTCTCGGCGACGATGTTGGCGTCGGTGCGCAGCTTGGCGCCGATCAGGGCATGGTGAACCGCGCCCACGGCCAACGCGGCCGGGATCGGGCGGCGTTCCGGGTCGATGCCGCGATCCGACAGGACCAGCACCACGGCACCGTCGCGCACGGCCTCGACCGCGTGCTCGGTCAGGGCCTTCACGGCGTCCTCCAGCGAGCCGGAGTGGACGTCGTAGTTGAGGTCCATGCGCTCGACGCGGAAGGCGTCCTCGGTCTGGTTGCACAGCTCGCGGAACTTGGCCTCGGACAGCACCGGGGAGTCCGACACCAGGCGATGGGCGTGGTCCGGGGTCTCCTCGAACAGGTTCTGCTCGCGGCCGAAGCAGGTCTCCAGCGACATCACGATGCTCTCGCGCAGCGGGTCGATCGCCGGGTTGGTGACCTGGGCGAACTGCTGGCGGAAGTAGTCGTACAGCGAGCGGGTGTGCTGCGACAGCACCGCAAACGGGGTGTCGTCGCCCATCGAGCCCACGGCCTCCTGGCCCGCCTCGGCCAGGACGCGCAGGATCTGGTCGCGCTCCTCGAAGGTGACGTCGAACAGCTTCTCGTAGGTCTCGAGGCGTTCCGGCGGCATCGGCTCGCCGGAGAACAGCTGGTTGTCGTCCAGCTGGCTCTTCAGGTGCTTCACGTGGGCGCGCAGCCACTGGCGGTAGGGCTGGCGGGTGCGGTTGATGCGGTCGATGTCCTCGGGCTGCAGCAACTCGCCGGACTCGGTGTCCACCGCGAGCATCTGCCCGGGCTTCAGGCGGCCCTTGGTGACCACGTCCTCGGGGGCGTAGTCGTAGACGCCGATCTCCGAGGCCAGGGTGATGTGGCGGTCCTTGGTAATCACGTAGCGCGCCGGGCGCAGGCCGTTGCGGTCCAGGGTGCAGGCGGCGTAGCGGCCATCGGTCAGCACGATGCCGGCCGGGCCGTCCCAGGGCTCCATGTGCATGGAGTTGTATTCGTAGAACGCGCGCAGGTCGGAGTCCATGTGCGCGACGTTCTGCCACGCCGGCGGGACCAGCAGGCGCATTGCGCGGAACAGATCCATGCCGCCGGCTAGCAGGACCTCCAGCATGTTGTCCAGGCTCTGCGAGTCGGAGCCCTCCAGGTTCACCAGCGGTTCCAGCTCGGCCAGTTCCGGCAGCTTCTCGGTGGCGAACTTGTGCTGGCGCGCGACCGCCCAGTTGCGGTTGCCCTGCACGGTGTTGATCTCGCCGTTGTGGGCGAGGAAGCGGAACGGCTGCGCCAGGCCCCACTGCGGGAAGGTGTTGGTGGAGAAGCGCTGGTGGAACACGCAGATTGCCGTCTCCAGTTCCGGGCGCTTCAGGTCCGGGTAGAACACCGGCAGGTTGGCCGGCATCACCAGACCCTTGTAGGAGAGCACGTGCGCCGACAGGCTGGGCACGTAGAACACCGGGTCGTCGCCCATCGCGATCTCGGCGCGGCGGCGCACCACGAACAACGCGCGTTCGAAGTCGGCCGCGTCCATGTCCGCCGGGGCATTGATGAACACCTGCAGGATGTGCGGCTGGCTCTTCATCGCCTCGGCGCCGCAGGCGTCTTCCGGATTGACCGGCACCTCGCGCCAGCCGGCAAGCCGGAGCGGGCCGCGCTCGATGGCGCTCTCCACGGCGGCGCGGGTTTCGGCGATCTTTGCCGGGTTGATGAACGCGATGCCGGCGGCGAAGCGCTCGGCCAGTTCGATGTTCGACTCGGAGGCGAGGGTGCGCAGGAAGGCCTCGGGGGTCTTCATCAGGAGCCCGCAGCCGTCGCCGGTCTTGCCGTCGGCTGCGATCGCGCCGCGGTGGGTCATGCGTTCCAGGGCCTTGATCGCGGTGTCGACCACCCAGTGGCTGGCTACGCCATCCATGTGCGCAATGAGGCCGAAGCCGCAGTTGTCGCGCTCGAATTCGGGGCGGTAGAGGGTGCCGTTCAGTTGGTTCTGTCGCATTGGTCAACTCCGGTCGCAGCGCGCGGGGCCGTACGCGGGCGCGGTACGTTGGTCAGGGCCGTCCCTGGAAAAAGAACACGGAAAAAGGCGCAGGAATATAGCCGAACCGTCATTCTCCCGGCAAACCGGGGCCGGTCAAGAAGACACGACATCGACGCAGGTTAAGTCGTGGTGACCAAGCAGCGCGGGGATCAGTCGCGCACGGCGTTCTGGACCGAGCCGATGGAGCGGATCCAGGGTTCGTCGCGGCGCACGGCGGCGGGCAGGTCCTCCGCGGCGCGCTGGGCGGCGGCCCGGTCGGGGAAGACCCCGGCCAGGATGACCACGAATTCGCGGTTGTTGACGCGCGTTGGGATATAGCGGATCCCGCCCAGGTCGTGCTGATCGGCATAGGCCCGTGCGGCCCCCATGTTCGGCGCGGCCAGCAGCTGGATGGTCGTGGCGCCTCCGTCCTGGTCGTTCAGCCAGGCGCGGTCGTTGCGCAGGCGCTCGGCGTCGGCATCCTCTGCGGCCGGCTCTTCGGTGGCGGGTTCCGGCTCGGGCGTGGGCGCGGGTTCGGGTGCTGGTTCAGGCTCCGGCTCCGGCGTGGTTTCTGGCTCGGCCTGCGGTTCGGATGCGGGCGCCGGCTCCGCGGGTTCCGCTGCCGTCTCGGGTTCGGGCTCGTCCGCGGCCGGGTCCTGGGTGGCGGTCTCCCGCTCGGTCGGTTCGGCTTCGGCCGGAGGGGGCAGGTCCAGTGGGTCGGCCACGACGACCTCGTCGTCGGTGGTGGCTTCCGGCCCCTCGGGCGCGGGTTCCGGCTCGGCCTCGGTGATGCGCGGCTCGGGCAGGGGCAGTTCGATGATCTCGCTATCGGTCGGCGCGGATTCCGTCTCCAGCAGTTGCCAGGCGACCGGGGCGGCGATGCCCAGGGCCACGGTGATGGCTACTGCTGGGACGAACCAGCGCTGGTTCCAGAAGGCGACGTTCTCCGCCGCCGGCGGCTCCGGGATGCGGTGATCGGCGTCGATGCCGCCCGGCTTGCCCGTTGGCGCATCGGTGGCTGCCTCGCGGGGCGGGTCGGGCGTCGGATTGGACGCGGCGAGGGCCTCGGCCGCCGGGGTGAAGCGGTCGTCGTCCGGGGCGCGGCTGGCGCGGATGGTCGGCTCCGGGGGCGTCTCGCGCGCCGGCTCGGCCTCGCGGGTGGAGGGGGTGAGCGTGGGCTCCCCCTCTTGCGGTTCCATGTCGGTTTCTGTCTCGGCCGCGTCGCCTGCGGCCACCCCCGGGGCAGTGCTGCCGGCGGCTGTGGCTGTGGCTGTGGCTGCGGCACCGGTCCGGCGCTCGCTGCGGCACTGGCGTTCGAGGAAGCTGTTGGCCTCGCGGTTGAGGTTGCCGGGCAGGCCCTGACTGGTGGTCTGCAGGTGATGGATGGCGTCGGCATCCAGCAGGCGATCGGGGTCGGCCAGGCCCGCGGCCTGCAGGCGGTGGCGCAGGTAGGCCGCGGTCTGCTCCAGGTTGAACGCGCGCAGGCTGACGCGGGTGACCTGGTCCTCGTCGGAGGGGTCGGGGAGGTAGAGGCGGCGGCGCAGTAGTCCGCTGGAGCCGACCAGGATGATGCGCGGGGCGCGGCCCTGCCTGGCAAGGATCTCGCTGCGCATGCGCATCAGGTTGTTGACGATGTCGGTGCCGACCAGGTGCGCGTCATCCATCGCGATGACCGGGTCGACGCCTTCGGCGACGCGGTCACCGAGGAGTTCGGTCAATGGGCGATCGGGGTCGTCCGCGTTCTGCGAGCGCAGGTAATTGCGGATGGTGTTGTCCACCGACTCGAACTGGGTGTTGATGCGCGCACGGAAGGCGATCAGCTCGAACGGGTCGGGCAGCATCGCCAGCAGCCGCATCAGCTGGAGGCTGCGGCCGGAACCGTTCTCGCCGGTCATCAGCACGACTGCGCCGGGGCCGTTCAGGGCAGCCCGCGCGGACTCGAGCAGGCCGTCCAGCAGCGGGTCGCTGTAGATGAAGGTCTCGTCGGGCGCGTCGTCAAACGGCGGCGCGTGCAGGCCGAGGTGTTCCAGGCATTGTTCGGAAAGCGCCATCGAATTCCTTTTCAGGTCAGCGTGCCCAGGTCGAACAGGCGGTGGTGTTCACGGATGGCGTGGCGGTCGGTCATGCCGGCGATGTAGTCGGCGATGGCGCGTTGCGGCCCGTGCGAGTCGTGGGTGGCCATCTCGTCGGCATGCCGCTGGTAGTGCTCGGGCATCAGGCGTGGCTCCGACTCGAATGCGGCAAACAGATCGTGGATCAGCTGGCGGGCCTTGTGCATTACCCCGTGGACCTGATGGTGATGGTAGAGGTTTTCGCGCAGGAAGCCCTTGAGCTCGCGCGCCTGTTCCGCCATCTGCGGGCTGAAGCGGATCAGGGCCTCGCGGGCGCGGCGCACGTCGTCGGGGGTTTGCGGGCGCTGGTGGTCGATCGCGGCCTGGCTGGTCTCGATCAGGTCGCCGACCAGGGCGTCGATCATGCGCCGGACGGTCTCGTGCTGGATGCGACGGGGGTCCAGGTTCGGATACCGGGCCTGGACCGTCTCGCGGCAGTCGCGGAACAGGGTGACCTCGGCGAGGCCGTCCATGGTGAGCAGCCCGGAGCGCAGGCCGTCATCGACGTCGTGATTGTTGTAGGCGATTTCGTCGGCGACGTTCGCGAGCTGAGCCTCGAGGCTCGGCTGTTCCTTCTGCAGGAAGCGCACCCCGATCTCGCCCAGCTGGCGCGCCTTCTCGGGTGCGCAGTGCTTGAGGATGCCCTCGCGGGTCTCGTAGGTGAGGTTGAGGCCATCGAAGTCGGCGTAGTGGCGCTCCAGCAGGTCGACGATGCGCAGCGACTGCAGATTGTGCTCGAAGCCGCCGTGCTCGCGCATGCAGGCATTCAGCGCGTGCTGTCCGGCATGCCCGAAGGGGGTGTGGCCGAGATCGTGCGCAAGCGCGACGGCCTCGGTCAGGTCCTCGTTCAGTTGCAGGGCGCGCGCGATGGAGCGCCCGATCTGCGCGACCTCCAGCGAATGAGTCAGGCGGTTGCGGAACAGGTCGCCCTCGTGGCTGATGAAGACCTGGGTCTTGTACTCCAGCCGGCGAAAGGCGCTGGAATGCACGATGCGGTCGCGGTCGCGCTGGAAATCGCTGCGGTGACGCGGCGCGGCCTCGGCCTGGGCGCGGCCGCGCGAACGTGCGGGATCGCAGGCGTAGGGCGCCAGGCCCGGGGCGGCCGCGCTGGGGGTTGCCATGATTTCAGGCGACACGGACATGCTCGTGCAGGGTGTCGTCCAGGGCGTCCTGATCGAACGCGTCAGTGAGGACGGCTTCGCCAATGCCGCGCAGCAGTACCAGGCGCAGGCGGCCGCTGGCGACCTTCTTGTCGATCGCCATCAGTTCGCGGAAGCGGTCCGGGGTCACCGCCCCCGGCGGCTCCAGGGCCAGGCCTGCGCGCTGGATCAGGGCCTCGGCGCGTTCGCGACCCGCGGTATCCAGCCAGCCCATGCGTTCGGACATGCGTGCGGCCATGGCCATTCCGGTGCCCACGGCCTCGCCGTGCAGCCAGGCGCCGTAGCCCATGCCGGCCTCGATCGCGTGGCCGAAGGTGTGGCCCAGGTTGAGCAGGGCGCGAATGCCGCCCTCGCGCTCGTCGGCGGCGACGATCTCGGCCTTGCAGGCGCAGGAGCGACGGATGGCGTAGGCCAGCGGTTCGGGCTCCAGTGCGCGCAGGGCGTCGATGTGTTCCTCCAGCCAGGCGAAGAATTCGGCGTCGCGGATCAGGCCGTACTTGATCACCTCCGCCAGGCCCGCCTGGAGCTCGCGCTGGGGCAGGGTCTTCAGCGTGTCGGTGTCGATGACGACGGCGCGTGGTTGATGGAAGGCGCCGATCATGTTCTTGCCCAGCGGGTGATTGACACCGGTCTTGCCGCCAACCGAGGAGTCGACCTGGGCGAGCAGGGTGGTTGGGACCTGAACGAAGTCGATACCGCGCTGGTAGATTGCGGCGGCAAACCCGGCAATATCCCCGACCACGCCGCCGCCCAGGGCGACGATGCGGCTGCCGCGATCCAGGCGCGCCTCCAGCAGCCGGGTCAGGATGGTCTCTACCGTCGCGAGGGTCTTGTGCTGTTCGCCGTCGGGCAGTTCGATCCATAGCGGGTCGCTGCTGATGTCGCAGGCGGCGAGGTTCCGGCGCAGGGCGTCGCCATACAGCGGCCCGACCGTGGTGTTGGTCACCACGGCGATGCGCCGGCCGTGCAGTGCCGGCCGGAGCCGCTCCGGTTCGCCCAGCATGCCCGGCCCGATGTGGATCGGGTAGCCGCGTTCGCCCAGTTCTACGTTGAGACTTTCCATGCCCGCCATCATAGCGTGCGGGCCGACGGCGGCGTAAGCCGGGCATTCCGCATGGTGCGGATCGCTTCACGGACTTTTGCAATTGGCGCCGGTTGGATTACCATAGGGAGTTCTGCATGGTCGCCCGGAGTGTTTGGCGGCCGGTTTTGTTATTTTTGATCGAGATGATCCTGCATCCGTTTCGGAGATTGTATGCCGCACGTACGAATTCGTGAGAACGAGCCCTTCGAGGTCGCCCTGCGCCGTTTCAAGCGCACCTGCGAGAAAGCCGGCGTGGTCGCGGAAGTCCGCCGCCGTGAGTACTACGAGAAGCCGACCACCGAGCGCAAGCGCAAGGCCGCTGCCGCGGTGAAGCGTCAGCTGAAGAAGAATTCCCGCGACATGACTCGTCGGGTGCGTTTGTACTGAACCCCGTCCGGGTGGCTGCCCGGACCCGAGGACCCAAAGATGTCGCTCAAGGCCCGGTTGCAGGATGACGTCAAGCAGGCCATGCGGGCCCGGGCCAAGGACCGCCTGGCTGCATTGCGCATGATTCAGGCCGAGGTATCGCAGTTCGAGGTGGACGAGCGGCGCGAGGCCGACGACGACACCGTGCTGGCGATCCTCAATCGCATGCTCAAGCAGCGGCGTGATTCCATCGATCAGTATCAGAAGGGCGGTCGCGAGGACCTCGCCGAGCGCGAGGCCGCCGAGGTCGTCATTATCGAGGAATACATGCCCGAGCCGCTGGATGCGTCCGCGCTGGACCAGTTGGTGAGCGAGGCGATTGCCGAGACCGGAGCCAGTGCCCCGGGTGACATGGGCCGCGTCATGGGGGTGCTGAAACCCCGGGTCTTCGGGCGTGCGGACATGGGCCAGGTGAGCCAGAAGGTCCGCGCCGCCCTGCAGGGCTGACTACGGGCCGGATCCCGGCCGAACTCCCCGGGCCCATCGCGGCCCCTATCCCGATTTCGTCGGAGCGAGTGTTCCATGGCTTCCAATCCGATGCAGTTCCTGGACCTCCCGCGCCAGGACCCCCAGAAGACCCCCGCCGAGATCCGGATCCACGAATTCGGCGAGATCATTGGTCAGTTCGATCCCGCCACGGCCGGTCAGCAGGCCGGCCGTTGCCTGGCCTGTGGCAATCCCTATTGCGAATGGAAGTGCCCGGTCCACAACTTCATCCCTAACTGGTTGAAGCTGGTGGAGGAGGGCAATCTGTTCGCGGCCGCCGAGCTTTCGCACAAGACCAACTCGTTGCCCGAAGTCTGTGGCCGCGTATGCCCGCAGGATCGTCTGTGCGAGGGGGCCTGCACCCTGAACGACGGCTTCGGCGCGGTCACCATCGGCTCGGTCGAGAAGTACATCACCGACGAGGCCCTGAAGGCCGGCTGGCGCCCGGATCTGTCGGACGTCACCCCGACCGGCAAGCGTGTCGCGGTGATCGGCGCCGGGCCCGCCGGATTGGGCTGCGCGGACATCCTGGCGCGCAATGGCGTGCAGGCAGTGGTGTATGACCGCTATCCGGAGATCGGCGGCCTGCTAACCTTCGGCATCCCGCCGTTCAAGCTGGAAAAGCACGTGATCCGCACTCGCCGCGAGATCCTCGAGGGCATGGGCGTCGAATTCCGTCTGAATATCGAGATCGGCCGCGACGTGGCGATGGACGCCCTGCTGGAGGAATACGACGCCGTGTTCCTCGGCATGGGCACCTACACCGCGATGCAGGGCGGCTTCCCGGGCGAGGACCTGCCGGGCGTTTATCCTGCTCTGCCGTTCCTGATCTCCAATATCCGCCAGGTGATGAACTGGCCGCAGGAAGAAGGCCACGAGTTCATCGACATGGCCGACCAGCGGGTGGTCGTGCTGGGTGGCGGCGACACCGCGATGGACTGCAACCGCACCTCGATCCGCCAGGGCGCGGCATCGGTGACCTGCGCCTACCGCCGTGACGAAGACAACATGCCCGGTTCGCGCAAGGAAGTGGTGCATGCGCGCGAAGAGGGCGTGCACTTCGAGTTCAACGTGCAGCCGGTGGAGATCGTCGGCGATGGCAAGGTCGAGGGCGTGAAGGTCGTGCGTACCCAGATGGGCGCCCCGGACGAACGTGGCCGCCGCCGTCCCGAGCCGGTCCCCGGCTCCGAACACGTAATCCCGGCCGACCGGGTGCTGATCGCCTTTGGCTTCCGTCCGTCCCCCTCCGACTGGTTTGCCGACTACAAGATCGGCATCGACGAGGGCGGCCGCGTGCAGACCGCGGGCGAGCATGCCTTCCAGACCGGCAATCCGAAGGTCTTTGCTGGCGGCGACATGGTGCGCGGCTCCGATCTGGTGGTCACCGCCGTCTTCGAGGGCCGCGAGGCCGCCGAAGGCATCCTTGAATACCTCGGCGTTTGAGCCTTTCGATGTCCCAGAACCTGAAGAACGACCTCCTGCTGCGAGCCCAGCTGCGTGAACCGGTGGAGCGTCCGCCGATCTGGATCATGCGCCAGGCCGGGCGCTACCTGCCGGAGTATCGCGAGACCCGCGCCCAGGCCGGCAGCTTCATGAGCCTGTGCCAGAACCCGGAGCTGGCCTGCGAAGTCACCATGCAGCCACTGCGCCGGTTTCCTCTCGATGCGGCGATCCTGTTCTCCGACATCCTCACCATCCCCGACGCGATGGGGCTGGGTCTGTATTTCGAGACGGGCGAGGGCCCACGTTTCCGCGAGCCGGTGCGTACGCTGGAGGCGATCGAGAACCTGCCGGTGCCGGACCCGGAGCAGGAGCTACGCTACGTGATGGACGCGGTGCGCCTGATCCGCCGTGAGCTGGACGGCCAGGTCCCGCTGATTGGATTTGCCGGCAGCCCATGGACCCTGGCGAC
Organism: Thioalkalivibrio sp. ALM2T; assembly: GCF_000381505.1. Taxonomy (NCBI): domain Bacteria; kingdom Pseudomonadati; phylum Pseudomonadota; class Gammaproteobacteria; order Chromatiales; family Ectothiorhodospiraceae; genus Thioalkalivibrio; species Thioalkalivibrio sp. ALM2T. The sequence goes on along the minus strand of NZ_KB906562.1, from coordinate 63,953 downwards.
CTACATGGTCGAGGGTCAGGGCTCGCGCGACTTCGCCGAGACCAAGCGCCTGATGTACGGCGAGCCGCAGGCGATGCACGCCCTGCTGCAAAAGGTCGCCACCGCGGTGACCGATTATCTGAACGCGCAGATCCGCGCCGGCGCCCAGTCGGTGATGATCTTCGACACCTGGGGTGGTTCGCTTACTCCGCGGGCCTATCGCGAGTTCTCGCTGGCCTACATGCAGCGCATCGTCGATGGTCTGATCCGTGAAAACGATGGCCGCCGCGTCCCGGTGACGCTGTTCACCAAGGGTGGCGGGGCCTGGCTGGAAATGATGGCGGATACCGGGGCGGATGCCCTGGGGCTGGACTGGACCATCGAGATCGCCGAGGCTAGCCGCCGGGTCGGCGATCGCGTTGCGCTGCAGGGCAACCTCGATCCGTCGGTGCTCTACGCACCCGAGGCTGTCGTCCGCGAAGAGACCCAGCGGGTGCTGGATGGTTTCGACCGCGACACCGGTCATGTCTTCAATCTTGGCCACGGCATTCATCCGGGGATCGACCCGGAGCGGGTCGCCGCGATGGTGGACACCGTCACCAACTACCGACGCTAGTCCGCCCGGCGCGAGCGCACGGCCCGGTTATTATTCCGCCGTGGCCGCCGCCTCTTCGGCGCCGGCATCCGCCAGCATCTTCTCTACGTCCGCGCGGGTTGCGCGTTGCATCGGGCGGCCGTCCACCGGCGACGGTGGCGCCTGGCGCAGGCCGTCCAGCGGGAATACCGTGAGCTCAACATCGGTGTCGCCCGGTCCGCGGAAGGCGAGGAAGGGGATGCGCTGTTCGCGCCCCTGCCGGCTGCGGTAACGGCGCTCGCCGGTCTCGCAGTGAATCCCCCGATCCCCCATCTCCAGGATGACCTCTTCCACTGTCTCGGCGAAGGCATGCAGGTTGATCAGCGGTTGCGATTCCACTAGCCCTTGAAGGAGCGGGCCGACCAGCCGCGGTTCCAGGTGTTCCAGGCGTTCCATCACGACCAGCGCCGCTTCCAGGCGGCTGCGGTAGGCGGCGCGGCTGGTGGGGCTGGCAAACAGCCGGCTGCGTTCGATGGCGGCGTCCTGGATCTCCAGGTTGCCGGGCATGTCTTGTCGGGCGTCCACGCCCAGGTGTTCCGCGGCTTTCCGCTTGGCCAGGCCGAAGTCCCGGATGCCGTCGTCGAGCATGATGCGAGCGGCTTCCTGGGCCAGCTCCTGGCGCGCGCGCGAGGGGCTGGCCATTTAAAAGACCAGTTCGGGTTGCTGGTTTCCGCTGCTGCCGTTCTCGCCGTTCCCCGGAATGACGTGTCCGCGTTCCGGGATCTGGTGCGGTAGCAGCCACTGGTTGCGCGCGCCCGGGGCGTCGTCGCTGGGGGCGCGCTGGCCGTTCGGCAGGATGGCGACTCGCACCAGGTCGTTGGGGCGTTCCACCGGCCGTTCCGGCTGGTCGGCCAGCACGCTGCCCATGAAGCGGGTCCAGATTGGTAGGGCCGCGCGACCGCCGCTTTCGCGCCGACCCAGCTCGCGGTTGTCGTCGAAGCCGATCCAGGCGGTTGCGACCAGCTCCGCGTTGAACCCGGCGAACCAGGCATCGCGGTAGTCATTGGTGGTGCCAGTCTTGCCAGCCAGGTCGGACCGGCCCAGTTCCATGGCCCGCCGGCCGGTGCCGGATGTGATGACGCTGCGCAGCATGTCGCTCATCTGCCAGGCGACACCGGGATCCAGGACCGGTACCGGATCCGTGTACTGCAGCGGGCCGCTGCTGGCGACCAGCGGCAGATCCTGTCCCTTCGGGTTTGTGCAGGGCGCGGGGCAGGCTCGTTCGGTCGGTGCCTCGTACAGGGTCTCGCCGTCCGCCGTCTCGATGCGGGCGATGATCCAGGGGCTGTTCAGGCGGCCGCCGCTGGCGAACACGCCATAGGCATTGTTCAGCTGCAGCGGGGTGAGGGAGCCGGTACCCAGGACCATGGACAGATTGTTCGGCTGCCTTTCGAGGTCCAGGCCGAAGCGCGTCAGTTCCTGGTGCACGTTTCCGGTGCCCAGGCGGTCGAGCAGGCGAATGGAGGCCAGGTTACGGGAATTCGCGAGTGCCTCGCGCAGGGTGGTCTCGCCATGGAAGCGCCGCGAGTAGTTCTGCGGGCGCCATTCGGCCCCCAGGGCGGGGTCGTTGAAGACCATCGGCGCGTCAATCACGGTCCCTTCGGGCCGGTGGCCCTCGCGCAGGGCCAGGGCATAGACCAGCGGCTTGAACGCGGATCCTGGCTGGCGTTGCGCCTGGGTCGTGCGGTCGTAGCGGTTTTCAAAGAAGTCGAACCCACCGGCCAGTGCCAGGATGGCGCCGTCCTCAGGGGCCTGGGCGATCACGGCGCCGGTGACTTCCGGCTTTTGCGCCAGGCGCCAGCGGCCGTCGGTATAGGGACGTATACGGATCACGTCGCCGCGTTCGAGCGCCGGTGATCCGGCCCATTCGCGGTCTTCCGGCAGGACTTCCAGTTCGCCAATGCGGCCGCCGTCAACGCGCAGTACCCCGGCGTCGCCCTGCCCCAGGACGACGGCCGGGAACAGCAGCCTTCCGTGCACCCCGATGGCCATCAGCGCGCGCTCGCGTGCCTCGGCGTCCTCCAGGGTATTGCCGGGAAGACGCATTTCGGGACCGCGAAAACCGTGACGCTCGTCATATTCCAGCAATCCTTCGCGCAGCGCCTGGTTGGCCGCTTCCTGCTGTCGGGAGTCGATCGTCGTATGCACCTGCAGGCCGCGTCGGTAGGCGTCGTCACCCCACAGGTTCACGACCATCTGGCGTGCCATTTCGGCGACCCAGTGGGCATCAATCTCGGTGGCTGTGGTGTGGCGTTCCGACAGCACCGGGCGCTCGATGGCGGAGGCATAGGCCTCCTCGTCGATCACGCCGGTTTCCAGCATCCGCCGCAGTACGTAGTTGCGGCGGATCTCGGCCCGTTGCGGGTTGCTTACAGGGTTGGTGGTCGATGGCGCCTTGGGAAGGGCGGCGAGCGTGGCAATCTCGTCCAGTTCCAGGGCATCCAGCGAGCGGCCGAAATATACCCGCGAGGCCGCCTCGATCCCGTAGGCGCGTTGCCCCAGATAGATCTTGTTCAAATATAGCTCGAGGATCTCGTCCTTCTCGAGTTCCTGTTCCAGGCGGATGGCCAGGAAGATCTCGCGCAGCTTGCGTTCGTAGGTCCGCTCGCGTGTCAGGAAGATATTGCGCGCGAGCTGCATGGTGATGGTGCTGCCGCCCTGGCTGCGCTCGCCGCCGGTGGAGATCACATTCAGTCCGGCGCGGGCGAGGCCCATGATATCCACGCCCGGATGGTCATAGAAGCGCTCGTCTTCCGCCGCAATAAAGGCATCGCGGACTTGCTGCGGAATCGCGTCGATCGGGACGGGAATGCGCCGTTCTTCCGCGAATTCACCCATAAGGCGGCCATCCGCACTGCGGACCTGCAGTGGAGTCTGCAGACGCACATCGCGCACGGCGTCGGCCTCCGGCAGGCTCGGCGCGTAGTAAACATAGAGAGCGGCCGCCGCGATGGACAGGCCGATTCCGGCTGCCAGCATCAGGGCCAGCAGCGCCGTAATAATCTTAAGGAGCGGATTCATGACAGCAAAAAAAGTGAGGCCAAGATGAGAAGTCGCTTTCAAAGCGACTTGCAACCCTGAAGTCGCGGTGTATATTGTGAACCAGCTAGCATACGTGATTGTAACGCTACCAGTTACTTTCGTCGGGGTATACAGGGGGATGTGTGCTGAGTCTCGGAAAATCCAAACAAGGGGTCCTGGGCGTGGATATCAGCTCGGCAGCCGTCAAGGTGCTGGAGCTGACGCGACAGGGTAAGGGCTTTCGGGTCGAGGCCTTCGCGGTCGAACCGCTGCCCGATGGGGTGATGGTCGACAAGGTCTGTCAGGACACCGAGGCCGTGGGCAATGCCCTGGCACGGGCCGTTAAGCGCTCGGGCACGCGGCTGAAGCAGTGCGCGATGGCCGTTCCCTCCTCCGCCGTCATTACCAAGACCATCCAGATGTCGGCCGCGCTGGGCGATGCGGAGCTCGAGGGCCAGGTCTTCGTGGAGGCGGATCAGTACATCCCCTACACGCTTGAAGAGGTCAACCTGGATTTCCAGGTCCTCGGCAAGAACGAGAAGAACCCCGAGATGGTCGATGTCCTGGTGGTCGCTTCGCGCCGCGAGAACGTGGACTCGCGCGTGGCCATTGCCGAGGCGGCCAAGTTGACCCCCGAGCTGATCGACGTCGAGGCATACGCGATCGAACATACCGCCGAGCGCCTGATGGAGCAGGTCCCCGACCGCGAGAGCAAGCCGATCGTGGCGGTCGTGGATGTCGGCTCTTCGGTGACTGCCGTGTATGTCGTCAGTCAGGACGAGGGCGTGGTGTACACCCGCGAGCAGAATTTCGGCGGCCGCATGCTCACCGAGGAAATCATGCGGCGCTACAGCATGAACTATCAGGAGGCCGGCTCCGCCAAGATGAGTGGCGACCTGCCGACCGACTACGCAAGCTCCATCCTCGAGCCCTTCAAGCAGACCATGGTCGACCAGATCCAGCGGCTGCTGCAGTACTTCTACGTGACCCGCCCGCAGGACACCATCGATCACATCCTCCTGGGTGGCGGCTGTGCGGCCATACCGGGCGTGGACGAACTGCTCGAGGAGGCCGCCGGCACGCCGGTATCGATCGCGAACCCGTTCCGCGGGATGGCGTTGGCCAAAAGGGTCAACCAGGAACGTTTTGCCAATGATGCCCCGGCGCTGATGACGGCCTGTGGCCTGGCCGTGCGGGGGTATGCGTCATGATCTATATCAACCTCCTTCCCTGGCGCGAGAAGGCACGCGAACAGCGGCGCAAGCAGTTCTTCGCCGCGGTTGGTGGCGCCGCGGTGGTCGGCGTCCTGCTCGCCTTCGTTGGCTACAGTTTTATCGGCGCGTTGATCGACCACCAGCAGTCGCGTAACCAGATGCTGGAAAGCGAGATCCGCGAACTGGATCGTCAGATCGCCCGGATTCGCGATCTCGACGAACAGCGCGAGGCCCTTATTGCCCGAATGGAAGTAATCCAGACCCTGCAGGCGCAGCGGCCCGAGGCCGTGCATCTCTTCGATCAGCTGGTCGAGACCCTGCCCGATGGTACCTACCTCAACGAGGTCCGCCAGGAAGGCGAGAATGTGCGCCTGGTCGGGCGCTCCGAGTCCAACACCCGGATCTCCGCGTTGATGCGCCGGATCGATGGGTCGCCCTGGTTGGGCAGTTCCAACCTGCAGATTATCGAGACCCGCGAGGAGGGTCGCCTCCAGGTGCGTGACTTCCGACTGGATGCCACACAGACCCGGCCGGATGCCGCAGAGGGGGATTCCTGATGGATCTCAATGAACTCAAGCAGGTCGACTTCAACAACATCGGGGAAGCCTCCTGGGGCGTGAAGGGCCTGATCCTGGTCGTGATTGTCCTGGCCATCCTCGGCCTGTCCTATTACCTCTTCATCGGCGATCAGCGGACAGAGCTCGAACGCGCGGAGAGCCGCGAACTGCAGCTGCGCGGCGAGTTCGAGGACAAGCAGCAGCGGGCTGCCAACCTCCAGGCCTACGAGGACCAGCTGGAGGAAATGGAGCGCATGTTCGCCTCGCTGCTCGAGCTGTTGCCCAGTAGTGCCGAGATCCCCAGTCTGCTGGTCGATGTCTCGCAGACAGGGTTGCAGGCGGGTCTCGAGATCGAGCTGTTCGAGCCGCGCGGCGAGAACCGCCGCGACTTCTACGCCGAGGTCCCGATCCGTCTGCGCGTCCGGGGCGATTACGAGGATCTCGCGGAGTTCGTCAGCGGTGTCTCGGCCCTGCCGCGCGTGGTCACCATGCACAACATGCATATCCGTCCGGGCGCTTCCGACAACGACCTGCTGATGGATGCGGTCGCTCGCACCTATCGCTACCTGGAGGAGAACTGATGAGGCATTCTTCCATGCGAGCGGTATGGCCGGGACTGGCCACCGTCCTGATGGGCGGGGTCCTGCTGTCGGGCTGTACTCAGGACAACCGTGACCTCGAGCAGTACATCGCCGAGGTCAAGGAGCGCCCGGGGAGCGGGATCGAGCCGATCCCCACCCTGGAGCCGCACGAGCCCTATCTCTATCCGGGGCATGCCCGGTCGCCGTTCGACTCGTCGGTAATCGCCCAGCCGGAGCTCGCCGCAGCCGAGGGGCAGCCAGGAGACGCCGAGATTGATCCTGACCGCCCGCGCGAGTTCCTCGAGGGCTTTCCGCTGGATTCGCTGCGGATGGTCGGGTCGCTGGAGCAGCATGGCGTGCGCTACGCCCTGGTCCGGACCCCGGATCGAGGGGTCCAGCGCGTCACTGCGGGCAACTATATGGGCCAGAACCACGGGGAGATCATCGAGATCACGCCGACCCAGATCCGGCTGGTCGAGATCGTGCCGGATGCGTTCGGCGGTCACGTGGAACGTGAAAATTCGGTGGCGCTGACCGACTAGCGGTTTGGGGGAGAAGAACATGATGACGAGCATTCGCCGCAAGGTCGGCACAACCAACAGGGGATTCAACATGGGTTCTTCCATGCGCGCTTTCGCAGGCACGGTCATTGCCGGCCTGCTGTTCATGGTGTCCCAGGGGGTGGCTGCCACCGAACTGGAAGAGATCCGGGCCGGCAGTCTGAGCGGTGACCGGGTGCAGGTGAACCTGCGCTTCTCGGAGACGCCGCCCTCCGATATTCGCGCCTTTGCGATTGATTCACCGCCGCGCATCGCGTTGGATCTGCCCAATGTCGGCAATGCATTGCCGCGGCGCGAGACGGACCTGAATGTGGGCCCGGTGCTCCGGGCGAGCACGGTCGAGGCGGGCAACCGCACTCGCGTGGTGCTGAACCTGACTCAGGCCTCCGAGTACCAGACTCGAGTCGAGGGCAATAATCTCATCCTTACGCTGGGCCACGGGGTTTCCGAGGCGGATGCACGCACCCAGCAGGTCGTGGATCGTGCGGGTGAACCCGCCGCCACGACCCGCAGCGCCCGACCCATGGAGATCACGGGTATCGATTTCCGGCGGGGCAGCGAGGGCGAAGGTCGAGTCGAGGTGGATCTCTCCCGCTCTGGCGCCGAGATCAACGTGCGCGAGCAGGCCGGCCGCATCGAGATGACCTTCCCGCGCGCGATGGTCGACGAGGCGCTGGAACGTCGTCTCGACGTGGTCGATTTCGCCACGCCGGTGCACACGATCGACACCATCGCCGAGCGCAATCGTGTCCGCATGGAGATCGAGGCGCGCGGCGAGTACGAGATCATTTCCTACCAGAGTGATCGCCAGTTCGTCCTCGAGGTCGCCCCGATTTCCGAGGCCGAGCGCCAGGCCCGCGCACGGGAGGAAGAGGAGTACGCCGGCGAGCGCCTGTCCCTGAATTTCCAGGACATCGAGGTGCGCTCCGTTCTGCAGTTGCTGGCGGATTTCACCGATCTGAACATCGTGGTCAGTGACACGGTGGGTGGCAACATCACCCTGCGCCTGAACAACGTCCCCTGGGACCAGGCGCTGGATATCATCCTGCGTGCCCGCGGGCTCGACAAGCGGATGGACGGCAATGTCCTGTACGTCGCCCCCAGCGAGGAGATTGCGGCGCGTGAACGCCTGGAGATGGAAGCCGAGCGTGACCGCCAGGAGCTGGAGCCCCTGCGCACGGAGTTCGTGCAGATCAATTTCGCCCAGGCCGAGCAGATCGCGTCCCTGATTCGGGGCGGTGATGGAGGCGAATTCCTCTCGGAACGTGGCAGCATCACCATCGACACGCGCACCAACACCCTCCTGGTGCAGGATACCCAGAGCCGGATCGAGGACGTCCGTCGCCTGGTCTCCACACTGGATGTCCCGGTGCAGCAGGTCCTGATCGAGACCCGCATTGTGATCGCTGAAGATACCTTCAACCGTGAGCTGGGTGCGCGTTTTGGCATTAGTGCGACCCGGGGGAGCGATCGACGTACCTCAGCGGGCCTGTCCGGATCGCTGGAGGGCTCCGACAGTGCACTGGGTACCAGCCCCGGAGATATGGGTGGCCTTGCCATTGGCGATCGGCTGAACAGCTCGCTGCCGGCCGGTGGCAATGCCGGTCAGGCAGGGCTGAGCATCCTGCGCAGTGGCGTGTTGCTCGACCTGGAACTGTCCGCGCTGCAGGTGGAAGGTCGCGGCGAGATCATCTCCAGCCCGCGTGTGATCACCGCCAATGGCCAGACGGCGACGATCAAGCAAGGTGAAGAGATCCCGTTCCAGGAGGCCACTGCATCCGGCGCGACTTCGACCCAGTTCATCGAGGCCGTGCTGTCGACGGAAGTGACGCCGCAGATCACGCCGAACGGCAACGTGATCCTCGACATCAAGGTGACAAAGGACGAGCCCAGCCAGCGCGTGATCCTTGGGGTGCCGGGGATCAACAAGCGCGAGGTGGAGACCCAGGTCTTCGTGGGCAACGGCGAGACCGTGGTTCTGGGCGGTGTGTACGAGATCGACAGCCGCACCAACCTCGAGAAGGTGCCGTTCTTCGGGGACATCCCGTTCCTCGGAAACCTGTTCCGTAATCGTTCTACCGAGAACACCAAGGCGGAATTGTTGATCTTCGTGACGCCGCGCGTACTCGACTGAGCGCAAGGTGTAGCGTCGGGGATTGCCCCGATGGGTTCGATCTCGAAAGCCGGGGCCTGTCCCCGGCTTTTCTTTGGGGGGCCCAGCCAGTAGCCTTGGCGCCCATGCAGAACATCGTACTGGTAGGCCCGATGGGGGCCGGCAAGAGCACAATTGGGCGCGGCCTCGCGGGGCTGTTGCGTCGGCCGTTCTTCGATACCGATCAGGAGATCCAGCGGCGTACCGGCGTGGATATCCCGACCATCTTCGAGTTCGAGGGCGAGGGCGGTTTTCGCAAGCGCGAGACGGCGATGCTGGAGTCGCTCCTGCAACAGGAGGGCGCGGTGATTGCCACCGGCGGGGGGATTGTCGAACGCCCGGAGAACCGGGAACAGCTGCGCGATCAGTTCGTGATCTACCTGCGGGTGCCGGTGGAGGAGCAGTTCCGGCGGACTCGCCGCAACCGCAAGCGCCCGCTGATCGCGGAGGCCGCGGACCCGAAGGCCCGCCTTCAGGAGTTGTTCGCGGTCCGTGATCCGCTCTATCAGGAGGTCGCGGACCTTACGCTGGAGGGAAAGGGGCGGCGGGTCCGCGATGCGGTCAAGGGGGTATGCGCCGCCCTGCAGGTGCAGCGCCCCGACCTGTGTCAGCCGCGTTCCGAAGGTTAGGTTTGTCGACCGCGAAGCGCACGCAGAAGGGTAAGGGCGGTTGAACCACGAGAAGGCGCGCCGTCACCAGAAGGGGCGCCTTCTCGTGGTTCACCAAACCGGCGTGGCCGCGGTTCGTCTTCCCGGAAACGATACCTCCCTGGTCATCCCGGAAACCGCGACGCGGTGATTCGGGATCTCGTCGGGGGCTTGCACAGCGTCGGCGGCAGATCCTGGAGATCCCGGCTCTTCGCCGGGATGACGGGGTAGCCGGGATGAGCGGGTACAGCGAGCAGGATGCGGTTGAGCGCAGCGAAACGCATCAGTCCGGGAACCGGCAAGCCCCTGGGCGCGACACGATGCGATTTGCTGCGCTCATCACATCCTACCCTTCTTCGTTGTGTCGTCTCCGTGTGCTTCCTGGTGGAACAGGTGCATCGCTAATGGCGGGTGTTGCCGCCGCCATCGGGCACGAACATGCCGTCCTGCGATGGCGGTGAGCGGCGCCCGTGCGAGGCATGGTGAAACAGCAGGCGCCAGCCCGTGTCCAGCCAGCGCCAGGTCTGGCTGATCAGGATCGTCCCGGTGGGCGTGACGTCGCCCGGTCGCGTGATCGCCTCCTCGATGACCAGGCTGATGATCTCCCCGGTCTCGTGGCGCCCCACGATCTTCGGTTCGATCCCGATATTCAGTTCACGCGCGAAGACCAGTAGCCAGCTCTCCATCACCTCGGCCACGCCCCGGTGGGCGCGCGGGCTGCCCGGGTGGATGCAGACGATGTCGGGACGCTCGCCCCAGAGGCGCATCATCTGTTCGATATCGGCGGCACGAAAGGCGGCGTAATACGCCTCGACGCAGCCATCGGCATCCGTCGCCATCAGTGCACGCCCCCGGTGGGCCATTCCGGCGTGGGTTCCGGGTCCGGGCTGGCGTGGTGGAGCACCATGCGCCAGCTTTCCCCATCATGGCGGTAGCCATTGGTCGCCAGCATGACGCCGCGCCGTTCACCCTGGACATACAGGTTTTCGCGCAATACGTGGAGGACGAGGTCTTCGCCCGGGATGGCGGTCACCTGGGTTCGGTGTACGATCACCCCGCGCATTCCGGGCAGGATGTCGTCCCAGCTTTCCAGGATGATGTCCGTTCCCTGCAGGCGTTCGCCACCTGGGTGGATGCAGACACACTCGGCACTGTCGTGCCAGATTTCGCGCATGCCTTGTGCATCGCCTGCCTGAAAGGCCGCGTAAAAGGCGGCTTCGGTGGATTCGGGAGAAGGGAACGTGGCCATACCGGTCGGGGCCTCCTGAGACAGAGGGCTTATTGTCGCAGGAGCATCCGCGGATGACGAATATGCGAGATGACGTAATGGGCGCGACCCGCCAGAATGGCGCTCCTTCATCACGGGAGCCCGTATGGCACGTATCCTCGCGACTGGCATTGTCACGCTCGATCACACCCTCGATGTTGCGGCCTTCCCGGCCGAGGACGACGAGGTCCGGGCGCTCGCCAGCACCACCCAACCCGGAGGCAACGCGACCAACACTGCAACGATCCTGGCGCAGTTCGGCCACCGCCCGGGTCTGGCCGCGGTCATCGCCGAGGGTGCGGCCGGGGATGCCTTGAGCGAGTCCCTGGAGGTGCACGGACTGGATGTTCGCCACTGCGTGCGCCGGCCCGGCGCGACGCCGACCTCCCATATTTTGCGCTCGCGGGCCACGGGCAGTCGCACCATCGTCCATCACCGCGACCTGCCCGAACTCGAGGTGGAGGATCTCGCAGGTGTGCCCTGGCCGGAATATGACTGGCTGCACTTCGAGGGGCGTAACCCGGGGGCCCTTGCGTCCATCCTGCGGGCGGTGCGCGAGTGCATCTTTGATCAGCCGGTGTCGCTGGAACTGGAAAAGCCTCGGCCAGGGCTCGACGCATGCCTGGACCATGCCGATGTCCTGATGCTCTCGCGCGAGTGGGCGGCGAGCGTGGCGGACACCCCCGAGACCGCGCTGCAGCAGCTTGCCGAGCGTTTCCCGGATCGTATCCTGACCGTCACGGCCGGGGCCGCGGGGGCCTGGATGGCCGCGCGGGGCGAGATCCACCATTGTGAAGCGACGCCCGGACTGCGGGTGGTCGACAGCGTGGGCGCGGGGGATACTTTTAATGCCGGGCTCATTCACGCGCTGGTCTCCGGGGAGCCCCCGGAGCAGGCCTTGACGGCCGCTGTGCGCCTGGCGGAGCGCAAGCTCGAGCAGGTTGGCCTTGACGGGCTGGGTAACGCGGACTCCGACCCGGGAGCGTGGCCCGGATAGCCCCCACAGGGGGATGGTGGTCGTTGACCGGGGCGCGCGGGGCTCTTCGGAGGGTCAGGCCTCTTCGCCGAAACGATCGGCAACCAACTCTGCGAGTGCATCCAGCGCCTCCGGCGCATCCTTGCCTTCGGCCTCGATGGTGATCTCGCTGCCCTGGGCGGCGGCCAGCATCATCACGCCCATGATGCTCTTGCCATTCACCTCCTGCTGGTTGCGGGAGACGGAGACATCCGCGGCGAACTGGCTGGCCAGGCTGACGAACTTGGCCGCGGCGCGCGCGTGCATCCCCAGGCGATTAACGATGGGGACTACGCGCTGCGGCATCGCTGCACTCCTGATCGCAGAGGAGAATCCCGTCATGGCCGCCGGACAGGGCCTTGTTGACCAGTTCGGTCAGGGGGAGGTGTTGATAGTTGAGCACGCGGATGAGCATCGGCAGGTTGGCGCCGGCGATCACGCGGGCGTTTGCACCGCGGGCGACGCGAATCGCAACGTTGGAGGGTGTGGAGCCAAACATGTCGGTCAGAACGAGCACCCCCGAGCCGCTGTCGAGGGTCGTCAGGCGCTCGCGGGCGCGGGCCAGGACCTCGTCGGGGTCGTCGTTCTGGGACATCGCCATGGACTCGCAGTCCTCGGGCAGGCCCCCGAGCATGCTCTGCGCGGTCTGCAGCAGGGTATCGCCCAGGTTTTGATGCGTGATCAGAATGAGACCAACGCCCATGGATCTGCTCCGATTGCGGGTTCCAGAAGGCCCTCGCCCCGCGTCCAGTGGTTACTGTTTCCCCAGCTCGCGGTGACGGGTGCTAACAGTAACATGTTCCCGGTCCTGCCACGCCTCCGCAAGCCGCTCCACCAGATACACCGAGCGGTGTTGCCCGCCGGTACAACCGATGGAGACGGTTACGTAGCTGCGGTGATCGTCCAGCAGGCGCGGCAGCCACTGCGACAGGAAGCCCTGGATGCTGTCGAACATGGCCGCGACCTCCGCGTGCCGCTCAAGGAACTCGCACACGGGCGGGTCGCGACCGGTCAGGGCGGCCAGATCGCTTTCGTAGTGCGGATTGGGCAAGCAGCGCACGTCGAACACGAAGTCGGAATCCAGCGGCGCGCCGTGCTTGAAGCCGAAAGACTGGAACTGCAGGGATAGCTCGTGTTCCCCGCGCTCGCCTATGCGGTCGCGCAGGGTGCGGGCCAGATCGTGCATCGACAGGCGCGAGGTATCGACTGTCAGGTCGGCCTCCGCGGCCACATGGCCCAGCCACTCGCGTTCGCGGTCGATGGCCTCGACCAGTGGCACGCCGTCGCGCGCCAGCGGGTGGCGCCGGCGGGTCAGGTGGTAGCGCCGCAGCAGCACCTCGCTGGCCGCCTGCAGGAACAGGACCTCCACTTGAACCCCGTCCGCCCGTAATTGCGCCAGGAGATCGGAGAACCCCTCCAGGGCCTCCAGGCCGCTGCGTACATCCACGCCCACGGCCAGATGGCGGTCGGTCTCGGTGTCGTAGTGGCCCTGCCGGACCTGATCGATCAGGTCCGGCAGCAGCGGCAGCGGGAGGTTGTCGACGCAGAAGTAGCCGGCATCCTCCAGGGTGTGCAGGGCCACGGTCTTGCCGGACCCGGACAGGCCACTGACGATTAGCAGGCGCATGGCCGATTCAGCCCTCCGGGTCCGGGTTGGGGACCGTAGTGGCGGGCACCGCGCGATGGTAGGGCGGCTCCTCCGTCTCGCCGCTCATCTGGCGGCGCTGGCGTGCGCGCAGGTCGTCGCCAGCGATATAGCCCTGCATGTGCAGCATGTGGTTACGCACGGCCGCCTCGATCATCACCGCGATGTTACGCCCCGGCGCGATCGGCAGGCTGATCAAGGGGACGCGCAGGCCGAGGATGTCGATCTCGCCGCGGCGTCCGTTCAGCCGGTCATCGGGGACCGGCGAGGGTTCGCCATGATCGCGCAGGTCGATGATCAGGCGCAGGTACTTGCCGCCCTTGATCGCGGAATCGCCGTACATGGCGCGGATGTTGAGCACCCCAAGACCGCGCACCTCGAGCAGGTCCTGGAGCAGGGCCGGGCAATGGCCGCGCACGATGTCGGGCGCAATGCGCGCGAACTCGGGGGCATCGTCGGCGATCAGGCGATGCCCGCGCGAGATCAATTCCAGCGCGACTTCGCTCTTGCCGACGCTGGAGGCGCCGCTGATCAGCACCCCGATCCCGAGGATCTCCATGAACACGCCGTGGCGCACCTCGAAATGGGCCAGGCGCTGCTGCAGGAAATAGCGCAGCAGCGAGATGATCTCGTGACTGCTGGTGCTGGAGCACAGGATCAGCGGCAGCGCCTCCTGTGGGGCGTCGGGCATCTCCGAGAACGGACAGGTGTCCTCGGCGAAGATCACCGCGGTGGTCCCGGTGCGGGCCATCTCCAGGATCAGGTCGTTGCACTGGGTGGCGCTGAGACTGGAGATATAGCGGGCCTCGAAGTCGCCGATGATCTGGATGCGGTTGGGCCGGATCAGGTTGAGATGGCCAGCCAGTGGCAGGTCGTCCCCGTCGTCGCCGACCAGCTTGCGGTCGGGTGCTGCATGTTCGCCGTGTACAAAGCGAAGATCCAGGCGGTTTCCCATGGCCTGGATCAGGCTCTCCACGTTGATGTCGCGGGCGATCCCGCCTTCTCCCAGCGCCTCGTTCATGGCAGACGCTGCGCGTCGGAATCGCGGCTGGAGGCGGGTTCCACGAGCTTAGTCCTCGCTGAAGCGGCGCACGAGTTCCTGTTCCAGGGCCGCCGCATCCCCGGCCCGGCGCAGCGCTCCGATGGTGTCTGGCTGCGACAGGCCGCGGGCGAGTTGGGCCAGCAGGTCGAGGTGGTCGCCGGTGGCGGCCTCCGGGACCAGCAGTGCGATCAGGATATCGACCGGCTCGTGATCCATGGCGTCGAAGTCGACGCCCTTTTCCAGGCGCAGCACGGCCACGCGCGGCGCCTCGAGATCGGCCAGGCGGCCATGGGGAATCGCAACCCCATGGCCGAGACCGGTGGATCCGAGTTTTTCGCGTGCGGACAGGGCCTCGAAGATCGCGTTACTCCCCGGTCCCGTGCCGTCACCTCCGCCGGCGAGGAGGTCCGCCAGAGCCTCCAGGGCCCGTTTCTGGCTGGAGCACTCGGGTTGCAGGCCAATGCGCTCGGAGGTGATCAACTCGGCAATCGTCATGGATCAGGAGGCCTGCTCGCGGTTGCGCTGGGCACCTTCGGCGCGGTGGTGGTCCTTGACCTTTTCCTTGTGCTTGATCAGCTGACGGTCGACTTTGTCGATCAGCGCGTCGATCGCGGCGTACATGTCCTCGTGAGAGGCCTCGGCGTGGATGTGATTGCCGCTGACCTGGAGATTCGCTTCGGCCTGGTTGTGCTGATTCCGGGTCTTCTCGTGGGTCAGCACGACGTGGACGTCGATGACCTTGTCGAAGTGGCGCTCCAGCTTCGCGAATTTCTCGTTGACGTAGTCGCGCAGGGCGTCGGTGATGTCCACGTGGTGGCCGGTCAGGTTGATCTGCATGGTCAGGACTCCTTGGTTACTTGCTGCCGGTGGGCATCGAGGCCATCTGCCGGCGTTCGCTGGATGAAGGGATGTGCATCGCCTCGCGGTACTTGGCCACGGTGCGGCGCGCTACGTTGATGCCCCGGTCCGACAGGACCTGGGCGAGCCGGGCATCGCTGAGCGGCTTGTTCGGGGGTTCGTCGCCAATCAATTCGCGAATCATGGCACGGATGGCGGTGGCGGAACACTCGCCGCCATCGTTCGTGCCGACATGGCTGGAGAAGAAATACTTGAACTCGAAGACCCCGCGCGGGGTATGCATGTATTTCTGCGTGGTCACCCGCGAGATGGTCGATTCGTGCATCTCCAGGGTCTCGGCAATGTCGCGCAGGATCAGAGGCTGCATCGCGACGTCGCCATGCTCGAGAAAGCCCTGCTGGCGGTGGACGATCGCCTCGGCGACCCGCAGCAGGGTGTCGTTGCGGCTGTGCAGGCTCTTCAGGAACCAGCGTGCCTCCTGCAGCTGATCACGCATAAAGGCGCTGTCGCGGGCATCCGAGACCTGGCGCACCATGCCGGCGTAGAGATCGTTGATACGGATGCGCGGTGCGATCTCCGGATTCAGCTCCACGCGCCAGCCCTCGGCGCTATGGCGCACATAGACATCCGGGACTACGTATTCCGAGGTGGCGGAACTGATCTGCGCGCCCGGGCGCGGGTTCAGGGTGCGGATCAGATCCAGCGCGCGGGCCAGTTCGTCCGGGTCGCGTACGCCGGACTGGCGCTGCAGGGCCTTGTAGTCGCGCTTGCCCAGGCTGTCCATGCCGTGTTCCAGGATCGCCCGTGCGGCCTCGCGGGCCGGGGCGTCCGGGGCCAGTTCGCGTAGCTGGATCTCCAGGCACTCCCGCAGGTTGCGCGCACCGACCCCCAGCGGGTCGCACTGCTGAATCCAGTGGAGGACTGCCTCGACCTCGTCGACGCCGACGGTTTCATCCTCGCCGCGGCTGATGGTCTCGGCCAGGGTGTCGAGGTCGCCCTCGAGATAGCCGTCGGGGCTGATGGCGTCGATCAGGGCTGCCCCGATGCGCTGGTCGCGGGGTGTCAGATGGCTCAGGTGCAGCTGCCACAGCAGGTGATCCTGCAGGCCCTCACCGTCGTCGTCGCTGGTGTTTTCCAGCGGGTCGCGGTCATCCACGCCCTTGTTGGGTGTCGGGGCCGGCTCGTAGATGTCGTCCCAGCGGCTGTCGGTCGTCAGTTCCTCGGGGATTACGTCATCGCTGGTAGTGGTGGCCTCCATGCGATCGCCTTCCACCAGCTCGCCGTCCTGGTTCAGACGCTCGGTATCGGCCTCGGACTCTTCGTCCTCGACCTGTTCGAGCATGGGATTACTCTCCAGCGCCTGCTGGATCTCCACTTGGAGCTCGAGCGTGGACAGCTGCAACAGGCGGATCGCCTGCTGCAGTTGCGGCGTCATGGTCAGCGTCTGACCCAGCTGCAGATTCAGGCCGGGTTTCAGCATCGGGTATGCGGGGCGAGGGTGGGCATTGGTGGAATCTTAAAGCCTGCCTTGTGGTTTGTGCACCGACCGGGCCGCATGTGGGGCGCTTTCACAGGCGGAAGTTCTCGCCGAGATAGACCCGGCGCACCTGGGGATCGGCCAGCAGCTCGTCCGGTGTCCCGGCGGCCAGCAGGCGGCCTTCGCTTAGAATATAGGCCCTGTGGCAGATGCCGAGGGTCTCGCGCACGTTGTGATCGGAGATCAGTACGCCGATGCCGCGCTGGGCGAGATGCCGAATCACGTCCTGGATATCGCCGACCGAGATCGGATCCACCCCCGCAAAGGGTTCGTCCAGACAGATGAAGCGCGGATCCCCGGCGAGGGCGCGGGCGATCTCGGCGCGGCGCCGTTCGCCGCCGGACAGCGCGATGCCCGGGCTGTGGCGCACGGTCTCGAGCTGAAACTCCTCGATCAGGGCGTCGCCAATGCGGCGGCGCTCGTGGCGATCGAGTCCGGGGCGCAGTTCCAGCACGGCCTGCAGGTTGTCCCACACGCTCAGGCGGCGGAAGATCGAGGCCTCCTGCGGTAGGTAGCCGAGGCCGGCGCGCGCGCGCACGTGGATGGGGGCGCGGGTGATATCGCGCTCGCCCAGGGTGATGCGCCCGGCATTGGGGCGGATCAGCCCGACCAGGCTGTAGAAGCAGGTGGTCTTGCCGGCCCCGTTCGGGCCCAGCAGGCCGACCACCTCGCCGGGTGCGAGGTCGACGTCCACTTGGTCCAGCACCGTGCGCTGGCCGTAGCGCTTGGTCAGCTCGCGTCCGATCAGGCGGTCGTTGGTTTGTGCCGGTGTGGCGGATGGGCTGGGAGCGACTGCGTTCATTCGTCGTCGCGCGGCTGGATGGTGATGCGCACGCGCTCGCTGGCGCCTTCGCCGCGTTCGGCCTCGATTACGTCGGTCGTCAGGTCGTAGGTGATGCGCTTGCCGCGCGCCTCCTCGCTGGTGGTGATCACATGGGCCTGGTCGGTGAGGATCATGAGGTCTTCATTCAGCAGGTAGTCGATGCGCAGGGCGGTGGCAATGCGCATCTCTCCGGTTTCCGGATCGGGTGATTCCAGGCGTGCCGGCTCGCCGTGGGCCTCCATTTCGTAGGGGCGGCGATCGCGGGTGCGCACGTAGACCTTGTCGGCCTCCAGGGTCATGTCGCCGCGGATCACGATCACGTCGCCGGTGTAGGTCCCCAGCCCCTGGCGTTCGTCCATCTCCGCGCGGTCGGCAGTGATCTCCACCGGCAGTGCCGGGCCCGAGCCCTGCTGGGCGATCGCGGGCGTGGCCAGCAGCACGAGCAGCAGGAGCGCCGCCACGCGGGCACCCGGCTGGGCCGGGCGGTGGCGAAGGCTATGGGGATTCGGGGTCATGCGCGGGATCCTCCTCGCTCGTCTCGCTGTAGAGCGAGTACACGTCATGGAACAACTCTATGGTATCCCCTCGCGAGTCCACGCGCAGACCGGTGCCGCGCTGGAACAGGCCCGGCTGGTTCAGGGTGGAAAGGGCATCCGAAGTGGCGACCATGGTGTCGGTGGCGACGCGAACATCCCGCGAATCGATGATGGTCTCCACGCGTTCGCCGTGGGGCGGCTGTACGCCGTGGGTGGGGCCCACCAGGTCCAGGGTCGCGGCGGCCGGTTGATGCAGCGCGGCGGGGGCAGTCCAGCGCCATTCGATACCGCCCTCGGCGAACAGGTCGAGGTCCGGGTCGTCCACCCATTGGGGGCCATCACGTCCAAACTCGCGCAGGCGGGTGCCGCGCAGACGATGGCTCAGCTCGCCGTCGTCGCCGGTGGCATGCAGGGTGAAGCCGTCAATCTGCAGCGTGACCTCGCCCTCGGGCGGACTTACCTCGGCCTGCGCCAGGGGCACGGTCGCGAATGCGAGCACGGCCAGGGTCCATCCGACTTGGCGGCGAGTCCTTTGGCTCATCCGTTCAGGTAGGTCTCGAACAGCGCGTCGAGCCGACCCTGCGCGGCCAGCAGGCCCTCGCAGGCCTCGCGCACGGCCCCGCGCCCGCCATGGGCCTCGGTCACCCACTGGGCATGCTGGCGCACCAGCGGGTGGGCGTCGCCGACCGCGATCCCGAGGCCGACCCGCTGCATCGCCGGAAGATCCACGATGTCGTCGCCCATGAAGGCCGCTTCGGCGCGGTCGTGGCCTGTGCGCTGCAGCAGTTCGTGCAGGGCCTCGCCCTTGTCGCGGCGGCCCTGGATCAGGTGTTCCACGCCCAGGTCGCGCATGCGGTGCTCGACGACCCCGGAGGTGCGCCCGGTCAGGATGGCGATCTCGATGCCGCCGTCCAGGGCCAGACGGATACCGTGGCCGTCGCGGCTGTTGAAGGCCTTGTACTGCGCGCCGTCGTCGCCGAGGAACAGGCTGCCGTCGGTCAGCACGCCGTCCACGTCCAGGATCAGCAGGCGAACGGCCCGCTGCTGGGTGCGCAGAGTGGCGGCATCCAGGTTCATCACGCCACCCCGGCGCGCAGCAGGTCGTGCATGTTGATCACGCCGACCAGACGGTTTTTGGCGTCGGTGACCGGAAGGGCGTTGATGCGCCGGCTCTCCATGGTCTCCAGGGCCTCCACCGCCAGCCAGTCAGGCTGCGCGGTGTGGCCGCCGGTGGTCATGGCCTCGCCGATGGTCAGGCCGTCCAGGCTGTGCCCGGCATCCAGGGTGCGCCGCAGGTCGCCATCGGTGAACACGCCCTGGATCTCGTCGTCGGCGCCGGCCACGATCACCAGTCCCAGGCCCTTGCGGGTGATCTCGAACAGGGCGTCCTTGAGCGGGGCCTCCGGGGTGATGCGCGGGATCGCATCATCGGTGTGCATGATATCGGCGACATGCACCAGCAGGCGCCGGCCAAGGCGGCCGCCGGGGTGCGAGCGGGCAAAGTCGTTGGCGGTAAAGCCGCGTGCATCCAGCACCGCGACGGCCAGGGCATCGCCCATCGCCAGCGCCGCGGTGGTGCTGGAGGTGGGAGCCAGCCCCAGCGGGCAGGCCTCGCGCTCGACGCTGACATCCAGGTGTACGGTGGCATCCGCGCCGAGGCGCGATCCGGGGTTGCCGGTCATCGCGATCAGCGGTACGCCCAGGCGCCGGATCAGCGGCAGGATGGTGATGATCTCGTCGGTCTCGCCGGAGTTCGATAGCGCGATGACCACGTCCTCGCGGGTGATCATGCCGAGATCGCCGTGGCTGGCCTCGCCCGGATGCACGAAGAAGGCCGGCGTGCCGGTGGAGGCCAGGGTCGCGGCCAGCTTGCTGCCGATGTGCCCGGACTTGCCCATGCCGGTGACGATCACGCGGCCCTGGCACGCGAGGATGCAGCGGCAGGCCTCGAGGAAGCGGTCGTCGATGCGCTGGGCGAGGTTGCGTACGGCCTCGGCCTCGTCATTGAGGACTGCCAGGGCGAGGTTGCGGGTGGTTTCGGGGTTGAAGTTCATGCGGTTGCCGTGATTCCCAAATACACAAGGTAGCTTGCGAAGGCGATGAGGAGAAGGGCGCCCTGCCAGCGCCGGATCTGTCCGCGGCGGCCTAGCGCGATCAGGAACAGCGCCACGGTCAATGCCAGCATCACCGGATAGTCGCGCGTCAGCACATCGGCGTCGATTGCCAGCGGCGCGATCAGGGCCGGAACGGCCAGTACCGCGAGCAGGTTGAACAGGTTGGAACCGACTACATTCCCGATCGCCAGTCCGGCCTCGCGGCGGAAGGCGGCGACCACCGAGGTCGCCAGCTCCGGCAGGCTGGTGCCCACCGCGACAATGGTCAGCCCGATGACCAGGTCGCTGACCCCCAGTTGTTCGGCGATTTCGACGGCCCCCCAGACCAGGGCCTGGCTGCTCGCCAGCAGGAGCAGCAGCCCGAACACGAGCCAGGCGATCGCGGGCCCCAGTCGGTCGCCCTCCGGGATCGTTTCGACCATGCCGCGTACGACCGTGGGAGTGTCCTCACTCGGGGCCTGCTGCGCACGGCGGGCGGTCAAGGCCATCCAGACCGTGAATGCCACCAGGCCGCCGAGCAGGACGCTGCCCTCTGGTCGGCCCAGTTCGCCGTTTATCAGCAAGAGCAGGACGCCGAAGCTGACCAGCAGGAGGATCGGCAGTTCGCGCCGAACCATGCCGCGCCCGATCGCCAGCGGCGCGACCAGGGTCGCGGCCCCCAGCACCAGCGCGATGTTGGCGATGTTCGAGCCGATGGCGTTGCCCACGGCCAGCCCCGGGTTGCCCTGCAGGCTGGCGAGGATCGAGACCACGATCTCCGGTGCCGAGGTCCCGAAGGCGACGATGGTCAGGCCGATGATCAGCGGGCTGACGCCCAGGCCGCGGGCCAGGGCCGAGGCGCCGAACACGAAGCGGTCGGCACTCCAGGTCAGCAGGATCAGGCCGCCGATGATGGCAACAACGGGTAGCACCATGGACAGTCGGGTCCGGGGAGGGTCAGGCCCGGGATTGTAGCCGATTGGGTAGCGGTTTCAGCAGCGCAGACGTTCCAGGCACCCGGCGGTGGTCACCTGCGGTGTCCAGCCGAGCTGCTCGCGGGCGCGGGTGCAGTCCAGTACCAGCGGGCCGTCCAGCCCGCGGACCCAGCCGGGGTCCCCGGCGCGGGCGGTCAGGCGCCAGGCCAGCGGGTGCAGGGTGCGGATCAGCCGCAGTGGCACCGGGATCCCCCAGCGTCGCTGGTGGCGCGCCATCGCCCGTAGCGACCAGGCAGGTTCGGCCCCCAGGTTGAAGATCCCCTCGGTGCGAGTTGTGATGCTGCGCACGATCGCGGCGGCGGCATCGTCCTCCCACAGGATCTGCACTGGCTGTTCGCCCCCGGCGGGATACAGCCGCCCGCGGGCGATCTGCAGCAACAGTGGGTGGGCGTTCGGGCCGACGATCGCGGGCGGGCGCAGGAGGGTCACCTGGCACTCGGGGTGTTCCCGGGCGAGCGCGAGCAGGGCCTGCTCCACGGCGACCTTGTCTTCGGCATAGGGGAAGCGCGGCCGGGTAGGATGGTCCTCGCGGAGCGGCTGCGGGCTGTCCGGCCAGGGGCCGTAGACCGCCGCGCTGGACAGGAACACGATGTGGCGCACACCGGCGGTCACCGCCGCGTGGAACACCTGCTGGCTCAGGGCGACATTCTGCTGGCGGACCCAGGTACGGTCATGCCGGCGGCGGCCCCCGTGACCGCCCATCAACTGAAAGGCCAGGTGCACCAGGGTGTCCACCCCGGCCAGGTCCTCCGGCTGGAGCTGCGCCAAGTCGAGTACCCGGGCCTCGATAACGGTGCCGTTTTCGGGCGGAGGCAGCGCTGGCGCGGCCCGGTCCAGGGCGAGGATGTGTTTAATCGTCGGCGCGTGTGTCAGGGCGGGCACCAGGACTTGCCCCAGGCGTCCGGCGGCGCCGGTCACGGCGACGTGCATCCGTGTTTCGCTCAGGTCGCGGTGCGGGCGACGGTGGCCGGGGCGGGGTCGGCGAACGCGGGCATGACCTCTTCCGCGAAGCAGTCCATGGACTCCTCGGCCAGCGCATGCGGAACGGCCCCGGCGCCGAAGGCGAGCAGGACCTGGTCGACCCCGGCTTCGCGCAGGCCCTCGATGCGTTCACGACATTCGGCGGGGGTGCCGACGAGGGTCATGCCCAGCATGTCGAGGACCTTCAGGTTGATCCCGGCCTTGATCAGGTGGCGGAAGCGGCCGAGCGAGCGGTAATAGTCGTAGCCCTCGATCAGGCGTTCCAGCACCGGCAGGGTCTGCTGGAACATGTGGCGGTAGAACCACTCGAAGGCCGGCTTGGCCTCGCGCCGGGCGCGCTTGCCGTCCGGCAGGCACAGGACCCCAAGCGTCATGCCGACCCGGGGCGGGTGGGTGATGTCCGTGCGCGTCGTGTCCCAGGCCTCGTGGTACAGGCGGATGTCCTCGCGGATCATCTGCCACGGCTTGAATGGCCCGGCCAGCGCGCCGATGCCCTGCTGCGCCGCCCAGGTAAAGGACTCCGGGCTGACCGCGGCAGTCCAGATCGGTGGGTGCGGGGTCTGTACCGGGCGCGGCATCACGGGCACGTCGTCCAGGTGATGGAACGGCCCGTCCTGGGTGATGCGGCCGGTGGCGAAGGCCTGGCGTAGCGCATCCAGCCCGGCATCGACCCGCGCGCGGGACTCGCTCATCTCGGCCCCGAATGTGGCATATTCGCGCGGCGAGAAGCCACGCCCGATGCCCAGATCCAGGCGTCCGTCAGAGAGCTGGTCGAGCATGCCGACGCGCTGCGCCACCCGCAGGGGGTGATGGTAGGGCAGCGGGACCACGCCCAGGCCCAGGCGCAGGCGTTTGGTGCGCTGACTGGCCGCGGCCAGCACCAGGTCCGGCGCGGTGGAGTGGGAAAACTCCGGCATCAGGTGGTGCTCCACCAGCCAGGCGGTGCCGAAGCCGAGATGATCGGCGCGCTCCCACAGGCGCAGGGTGTTCTCCAGGACCTCCGCTTCGGAGGTCTGCAGGAAGTCCGGTACCGAGAGCTCGTGGAACAGGTCGAAACGCATGGCGCCAACTGTGCCGCGCGCACGCAGGCGATACAAGCAATCCGCGCTAGGGAAACACTGATCAATGAACGCGTTCGCGTTGGTACCCCAGGTTTTCCGAGACAAGGCGCGTCGTGCAACAGGTAGTGGTTCTACCTGTAAGCGGCGCAACGCAGGATCGGGGAACCTGGGGTGCCAACCCCGCACGTTATTGAAAGGAGGGGCTCGGCAGCTTTTGCGCGCGCACAGCGTTGCGGCTCCCTTGTGCAGAGTGACTGCACGGCAGTCGCCGCGCCTTGTTCGCACGCAAAAGCGACTCGAGCGCGAACGCGTTCATTGATCAGTGTTTCCCTAGGGAGACGCGAATTCATTCGAGTCTCCCCAGGATGCGGTTACGCCGTGGAGGAACAGGGCATGTCGAAGGATCAGGAAGCGTGTGTATTGCAGGCGGCCGGGGTTGCGGGTCCCGGCGAGGACTGGTGGGAGCGCTTCTTCCCGGAGGACCTGCCGCCGGAATGGCAACTCGAGTACTACACCCATCATCACAGCCGGTTACTGCTGCCGGCTGCGGTGTGGACTGCGGCCGACCCGGTCTTCGGTGACTGGGCCGAGGCGGTGCCGCCGGCCCTGCGCCTAACCCTTGAATGGCCGCCCGATCTCGCGCCGCAGGTGGGTGCCGAGCGGGTGCGGGTGCTGGCGGACGCCATCGGCGAAGGCCTGCAGGCGGTGGTTCCGGGACCGATGGAGCCGGCGCAGCTGCAGGCGATGCGGGTGGCGCTGGATGCGGTTGGGCTCGCCCACGCAAGGGTCTACGGCGCGGGCGAGCCGCGCACGCTCGCCCGCGCCGAGGCGGCCTGGTTTTATCCACCTCTGGATTCGGATGTTGCAGGCGGGGCCTGGCAGGTCGTGCCCCAGGCGGGGCTGGACGCGCCAGGTTGGCGGGCGCTGGTGGAGGCACTGAGTCAGGCGGGTGGCACCGGAGAGATCCCGGTATTCCTGCGCGCACGGCCAGAACGCTTGTCCGACTTCCGAACCATCGCCGCGTTGCTGGGTTTGGGATGAGCGCCGCACCCGACCGTTTGACGCTCTCCCGGCTGGCGGCCAGACTCCCATGTTCCGTGGGCCGAACGGCGAGGAGCGCGCGTGGCTGAGCCGGCAGTGGAAGACAGTCCGCACATCGTGATCGAGAACCTGTGCTTCCGGCGCGGGCGCAAAATGATTTTCGATGACCTGTCGATGCGCATCCCGCGCGGGCAGGTGACGACCGTGATGGGGCCCAGCGGCAGTGGCAAGACCACGCTGCTGCGCCTGGTCGGCGGTCAGTTGCGTCCGGACAAGGGCCGCATCTGGGTGGACGGCCAGGAGGTCGCGAAGCTCTCCACCCGGCGGCTGTACGCGCTGCGCAAGCGCATGGGCATGCTGTTCCAGAGCGGTGCGCTGCTGACGGATCTCTCGGTATTCGAGAACGTCGCCTTCCCGCTGCGCGAGCACACCGACCTGCCGGAGGACGTGTTGCACGCGCTGGTGCTGCTGAAGCTGGAGGCGGTGGGCCTGCGCGCGGCGCGCGACCTGGACCCGGCCACCCTGTCCGGTGGCATGGCGCGGCGTGTCGCGCTGGCGCGGGCCATTGCGCTGGACCCGGACCTCATTTTGTACGACGAGCCGTTCACCGGGCTCGATCCGATCACCATGGGCCAGATCGTCAGCCTGATCCGCCGGACCAATCAAAGCCTGGGGCTTACCAGCGTGCTGGTCTCGCATGACGTGACCGAGGCGATGGCGATCTCCGATCAAGTGGTGCTGATCGCCGATGGCCGGGTAGTGGATGCCGGGCCGCCGGACGAACTGGAGGCGCGCGCCTCCGACTGGAGCGCGCAGTTCCTGCAGGGTCGCCCGGACGGGCCGGTGCCGTTTCATTACCCGGGGGCGTCCTATCGCGACGACCTGCTGGGACAGGGAGAACGTCGCGATGACTGACGCGATCGCCTCGCTGGGCCGGACCACCATCAACGCCCTGACGGTGTTCGGTCGGGCATTCATCTTTCTGATCCGGGTGCTGGCGAGCCTGGATGTCGTCATTCGCCGCTTCGGCCTGACGCTGGTTCAGGTGTACTCGGTGGGCGTGCGTTCGCTGCTGATCATCGTCGTATCCGGGCTGTTTGTCGGCATGGTGCTGGCGTACCAGGGCTACATCACGCTGGTGAACTTCGGGGCGGCCGAGGCCCTGGGCGGGGTGGTGGCGCTGTCGCTGGTACGCGAACTGGGGCCGGTGGTCACCGCGCTGCTGTTCGCCGGGCGCGCCGGCTCCGCGCTGACCGCGGAACTGGGGCTGATGAAGACGACCGAACAGCTCTCGGCGATGGAGATGATGGCGGTGAACCCCTATCGCCGGATTTTCGCGCCACGCTTTGTGGCCGGGTTTCTCTCCATGCCGCTGCTGGCCGCGATCTTCAGCGCCGTGGGCGTGATGGGCGGCTACCTCGTCGGGGTGGGGCTGCTGGGCGTGGACAGCGGCGCCTATTTCTCGCAGATGCAGTCGGTGACCGACTGGAACGAGGATGTGCTCTCCGGCGTGATCAAGAGCATCGTGTTCGGCTTCGTGGTGACCTGGATCGCGGTGTTCCAGGGCTTCAATGCGCAGCCGACGTCCGAGGGCATCTCGCGCGCCACGACCCAGACGGTGGTGGTGTCGTCGCTCGCGGTGCTGGGCCTCGATTTCATCCTGACCGGGCTGATGTTCGGCGCGGGCTGACCAGACAATGTTTACCCAGGACAGGTGGCAATAATGAAGGTACGTTTCTTCGAACTGGCGGTCGGTGTCTTCGTGCTCCTGGGTATCGGGGCGCTGTTCTACCTGGCGGTGCAGGTGAGCAACGTGACCGACTATCACGACCGTGACACCTATACGGTGAGCGGATACTTCGACAACATCGGGGGTCTCAAGACGCGTGCCCCGGTCACGGTGTCGGGTGTGCGCATCGGGCGAGTGGCGGATATCCGTTACGATCCGGAACGCTTTCGTGCCGAGGTGACCCTGGCGATCCGCTCGGAGCACGACTACCTGCCGATGGACACCCAGGCCGCCATCCACACCGCGGGGCTGCTGGGTGAACAGTACATCGCGCTGGAGCCGGGTGGTGACTACGACACCCTGCAGGAAGGCGACGAGCTGATGTTCACCCAGTCGGCACTGGTGCTGGAGAACCTCATCGGTCGCTTCATGACCAACATGGGTAGTGACTGATCTACCCAAACCGGGAGCAAGAGACATGAAATGGTTGCATGAACGAATCCTGATCCTGCCGCTGGCGCTGCTGGTCCTGATCTTGGCGGCTCCCGCCCAGGCCGAAGAAAACCCCGCCGAGCTCATCAAGCAGTCGATCGACGCGGTCTACGAAAAGCTGCGCGCAAACGAGGCGCGGGCGCAGGAAGATCCTGACTTCGTGATCGGCGTGATCGAGGAGGAAATCCTGCCCGGCGTGGATATCAACGGGATGGCCCGCCTGGTCCTGGCACGCCACTGGCGCGATGCCAGCAGCGAGCAGCAAAACCGCTTCGCCGAGGCCTTCAAGAACACGCTGCTGCAGGCCTACGGGGTGCAGCTGGCCGATCATCTGGATAAGGACGTGCGCGTAATCGAGCGGCGCTCGCGCCAGGACGAGCGCATGGCCGTGGTCGCCACCGAGGTGGTGATGGGCTCCGGCCAGTCGAACATCCAGGTCAACTACCGTCTGCGTCCGGTGAATGGCGAATGGAAGGTCTTCGACGTCGAGGCCGAGGGGCTCAGCTTCGTCGGCAACTTCCGCACTCGCTTTAACGAGGAGATCAACCGCGATGGCCTGGAGGCGCTGATCGAGCGCCTGGAAGATGGCGACGAGGCGCTGATCGAGGATGCCGTGGGCGACGTGACCCCTGACAACGGGGCTGGGGACCGGTGAGCGACGCACAGATCCGGGCGGATGAAGGTGGTTTGGTCGTCAGCGGGCCACTGACCTTCGCGACGGTGGCCGGGCTGGAGGCACGGGCCCGCGGGCTGACGGCGCATCTCCCGGAACACGCTCGGGTGGATCTGACGCAGGCGGGTCGTATCGACAGCGCCGGCGTGGCGTTCCTGGTCATCCTCTGGCGTCGCGCCCGCGAGCAGGGCCGCACCCTGGTCTTCGAGCCCCTCCCCGAGGGGTTGCGCCCGTTACTGGAGTTGTACGACCTGGAGTCGATTATCACCGACTCCGCCGCCCGCTCCGTCGCCTGAGTCGTGCCGGCGGCGGGCGAACGGGCGAGCCTGGCGCGGATTCGTTATCATGGCGCGTTTCGCCGAACCACGGTCGGTTCGGCGGTCAATCCGGGCATCCCATGGACAAACTGATCATTACCGGAGGTCGCCGACTCGAGGGTCAGGTCTGGATCTCCGGGGCCAAGAACGCCGTGTTGCCGATCCTGTCCGCCACCTTGCTGGCGGACGGGCCGATGACCATTGGCAACGTCCCGCATCTGCAGGACGTGACCACCACCATGGAGCTGCTCGGCCGCATGGGCGTCAGCCTTACGGTTAACGAGCGCATGCGCATCGAGGCCGACCCGACCACGCTGACCCAGTGCGTCGCCCCGTACGACCTGGTAAAGACCATGCGCGCCTCCATCCTGGTGCTGGGGCCGCTGCTGGCCCGCTTCGGCGAGGCCGAGGTCTCCCTGCCGGGTGGCTGCGCCATCGGTTCGCGCCCGGTGAACCTGCACCTGCGGGGTCTTGAGGCCCTGGG
The DNA here is from genome assembly GCF_000381505.1 of Thioalkalivibrio sp. ALM2T. Taxonomy (NCBI): domain Bacteria; kingdom Pseudomonadati; phylum Pseudomonadota; class Gammaproteobacteria; order Chromatiales; family Ectothiorhodospiraceae; genus Thioalkalivibrio; species Thioalkalivibrio sp. ALM2T. The sequence goes on along the minus strand of NZ_KB906562.1, from coordinate 36,019 downwards.
GGCCGAGATCGAGGTCGAAGGCGGCTACATCCACGCTCGCGCGGATCGCCTGAAGGGCGCGCGCGTGGTCTTCGACCAGGTGACGGTAACCGGTACCGAGAACCTGTTGATGGCGGCCACCCTGGCCGAGGGCGAGACCCTGATCGAGAATGCCGCGCGCGAGCCAGAGGTCATCGATCTGGCGGACTGCCTGACCGCGATGGGCGCGAAGATCCAGGGTGCCGGCACCGACACCATTCGGGTGCAGGGCGTGGAGCGCCTGCACGGCTGCGAATACGACGTGATGCCGGACCGTATCGAGACCGGCACCTTCCTGGTCGCCGCCGCGGTTACCCGTGGGCGCGTGCGTTGCCGCAATACCCGCCCGGAGCTGCTGGACGCGGTGTTGGCCAAGCTGGTCGAGGCCGGCGCGCGCATTGAGACCGGGCCGGACTGGATCGAGCTGGATATGGAGGGCCGCCGTCCGAAGGCGGTGAACCTGCGCACCGCGCCGTTCCCGGCCTTCCCGACCGACATGCAGGCGCAGATGATGGTGCTGAACACCGTGGCCGAGGGCACCGGATCGGTCGTCGAGACGGTGTTCGAGAATCGCTTCATGCATGCGCTGGAGCTGCAGCGCATGGGCGCGCACATTACCATCGAGGGCAATACCGCGATCGTCGAGGGCGTGGAAAAACTGGTCGGTGCGCCGGTGATGGCGACTGACCTGCGTGCCTCGGCCAGCCTGATCATCGCCGGCCTGGTGGCCGAGGGCGAGACCGAGGTGGACCGCATCTACCACATCGATCGCGGCTACGAATGCATCGAGGAAAAACTGAGCCAGATCGGCGCGACGATTCGTCGCGAGCCGGTCTGAAGCTGCGACTCACACGGAACCGGACGAACGCCTGACCCATGATGGACCCCAACGCCCTGACCATCGCCCTGTCCAAGGGCCGCATCCTCAAGGATACCCTGCCGCTGCTTTCCAGCGCCGGGATCGAGCTGCTGGAGGATCCGGACGAGACGCGCAAGCTGATCCTCGACACCAACCGCGAGGATGTGAAGATCGTGGTGGTGCGCGCGACCGACGTGCCCACCTACGTGCAGCACGGCGCGGCGTCCATCGGCGTGGCCGGAAAGGACGTGCTGATGGAGCACGGCGCGGCCGGGCTGTACGAACCGCTGGATCTGCATATCGCCGAGTGTCGTCTGATGCTGGCGGGGCGCCCGGGCCAGCAACCGGACCCGCAGCAACGCCTGCGCATCGCCACCAAGTTTGTGAACATCACGCAGAACTACTTTGCCCAGCAGGGCCGCCAGGTCGATATCATCAAGCTCTACGGCTCGATGGAACTGGCACCGCTGGTGGGTCTGGCCGACTACATCGTCGACTTGGTGGATACCGGCAACACCCTCAAGGCCAACGGCCTGGAACCGCTGGAACTGATTACCCCCATTAGTTCCCGGTTGATCGTGAACCAGGCAGCCATGAAGATGCGACATAGAACCATTCAAAATCTCATCGAGGGCCTGCGGGAGGCCGTCACCCCCGCGACGACGTAATCGAGAACACCATGACCGCCGATACCGACGACCTGCGAATCCGCGAAATCCAGGAGGTGTCCGCCCCGGACACCGTACGCGATGAACTGCCGATCACCGATGCGGCGGCCAACACCGTGTTCGAGGCCCGCCAGGCCTGCCATCGCATCCTGCGCGGCGAGGATGACCGCCTGCAGGTGATCGTCGGCCCCTGCTCGATCCACGACGTGGACGCCGCGCTGGACTATGCCGATCACCTGAAGACCCTGCGCGAAGAACTCTCCGACGCGCTGCATATTGTGATGCGGGTGTACTTCGAGAAGCCGCGTACCACGGTTGGCTGGAAGGGTCTGATCAATGACCCCGATCTGGATGGCAGCTTCCATATCAACAAGGGCCTGCGTGTGGCGCGCGGACTGCTGCGCGATCTGGCGGTGAAGGGCATGCCGGCGGCCACCGAATACCTCGACCTGATCAGCCCGCAGTACATCGCGGACCTGGTCGCCTGGGGCGCGATTGGTGCGCGCACCACCGAAAGCCAGGTGCACCGCGAGCTGGCCTCCGGTCTGTCCTGCCCGGTGGGCTTCAAGAATTCCACTGATGGCAGCCTGCGCGTGGCGATCGACGCGATCCGTTCTGCCTCGCGCCCGCATCACTTCCTGTCGGTGACCAAGTCGGGCCGCTCGGCAATCTTCTCCACCACCGGCAACGACGACTGCCACATCATCCTGCGCGGCGGGAAGCAGCCGAACTACGACGCCGCGAGCATCGAAGAGGCCTGCAAGGAACTGCGCATGGCCGAGCTGCCGGAGTCGGTGATGGTGGACTGCAGTCACGCCAACAGCCGCAAGGACCCGAAGCAGCAGATCGAGGTCGCGCGTGTGCTGGGCGAACAGATTGCCGGCGGCGATCGGCGCATTATGGGCGTGATGCTGGAGAGCCACCTGACCGGTGGTCGCCAGGACATCCTGCCCGGCAAGCCGCTGCAATATGGCCAGAGCATCACCGATGCCTGCATGGGCTGGGACGACAGCGAGGCCACCCTGCGCCTGCTGGCCGATGCCGTGCGCGCGCGCCGCAAGGCTGCCGTACCCGCCTGAACGAGGAGCCCGACATGCCATCCATTGCCCGACTCGATACCCAGCAGCCCGATTTCGATCAGGCCCTGGAGAACCTGCTGTCCTGGGAATCTGTTGCCGACACCGGCGTGCGGGACGCGGTGGACGAGATCCTCGGCGCGGTGCGCACCGAGGGCGATGCCGCGGTGCTTCGTTACACCGCCAAGTTCGACCGGCTCGACCGCGCCGCAGTCTCCGATCTTGAGATCCCCCACGACCGCTTGCAGGCCGCCCTGGAGTCGATCCCGGCGGAGCAGCGCAAGGCCCTGGAGATGGCCAGCGCACGCATCCGCCGCTACGCCGAGCACCAGCTCATGCGGGACTGGGACTTCACTGACGAGGACGGCACCGTTCTCGGCCAGCGCGTGACCGCGCTGGACTCGGTGGGCCTGTACGTTCCCGGGGGCAAGGCGGCCTATCCGTCCTCCGTGCTGATGAACGCCATCCCGGCCAAGGTCGCCGGCGTCGAGTTGCTGGTCATGGTCGTGCCCGCCCCGGGCGGTGAGCTGAACGATCTGGTGCTGGCCGCGGCCGCCGTGGCCGGCGTGGATCGCGTGTTTACCGTGGGGGGCGCCCAGGCCGTGGCCGCGCTGGCCTATGGCACCCAGACCATCCCGGCGGTGGACAAGATCGTTGGTCCCGGCAATATCTTCGTGGCTGCGGCCAAGCGCGAGGTGTTCGGCACCGTCGGCATCGACATGATCGCCGGTCCGTCCGAGATCCTGGTGGTCTGCGACGGCGAGACCGACCCCGACTGGATCGCGGCCGACCTGTTCTCCCAGGCCGAGCACGACGAGCAGGCCCAGTCCATCCTGCTGTCCTGGGACGACGCGTTCCTGGATCGCGTGGCCGAGGCCATGGACCGCCTGCTGGAGGAGATGCCGCGCGCCGAGATCATTCGCACCAGCCTCGACAAGCGCGGCGCGCTGGTGAAGGTGCGCGACTCGGCCGAGGCCGTCGCGGTCGCCAACCGCATCGCCCCGGAGCACCTGGAGCTGTCGGTGGCCGACCCGCAGGCGATGCTGGATGCCGGGCTGCGCCACGCCGGCGCGATCTTCATGGGCCGCTATACCTCCGAGGCCCTGGGCGACTACTGCGCCGGCCCCAACCATGTGCTGCCGACCTCGCGTACCGCGCGCTTCTCCTCGCCGCTGGGCGTGTACGACTTTCAGAAGCGTTCGAGCATCATCCACTGCTCGGCCGAGGGTGCGGCCAAGCTGGGCGAGACCGCCGCGGCGCTGGCCCATGGCGAGGGCCTGACCGCCCACGCGCGCTCCGCCGAACTGCGTAGTCGATGACCGCCCGCGCGACCCGGACCCCGGACGCCCTGATGCGCCCGGAGGTGCTGGTGCAGCCGGCCTACCAGGTGGCCGACGCGACCGGCCTGATCAAGCTGGACGCGATGGAGAACCCGCATCCCTGGCCGGGGGACCTGGAAGACGCCTGGCTGGCGGCCCTGCGCGATCCGCAGCTGAACCGCTATCCCGACGCCCAGGCACTGGGTCTGGCCGCACAGGTGCGCGCCGCCCACGGTGTGCCCGAGGCCGCCGGATTGATGTTCGGCAATGGGTCGGACGAACTCATCCAGATCCTGATCACGGCGGTGGCGGGTTCCGGGCGTCCGGTGCTGGCGCCGGAGCCGACCTTCGTGATGTATGGCGTGCTGGCCCGAGCGCTGGGGGTGCCGTTCATCGGTGTCTCCCTGAACGCGGACTTCACCCTGGACCTCGACGCGATGCGCGCGGCGATGGCCGAGCACAACCCGGCGCTCTTGTTCCTCGCCTACCCGAACAATCCGACCGGGACGCTGGACGACGCCGCGACCGTACAGGCCATCGTCGACGAGAACCCTGGGGTCACGGTGGTCGACGAGGCCTACGCCCCGTTCGCCGCGCACAGCTTCCTCAAATGCGTCGGCGAGGATGACGGCCTGATGGTGATGCGCACGGTCTCCAAGCTGGGGCTGGCCGGTGCACGGCTTGGCTATCTGGCAGGCACGCCGGCCTGGATCGATGCGCTGGATCGCCTGCGTCTGCCGTACAACATCAATACCCTGACCCAGCGCTCGGTGGCCTTCGCCCTGGAGCACCGTGAGGCGCTGGACACGCAGGCGCGCGGGATCATCGAGGAACGCGACCGCCTGAGCGAGCGTCTGACCGGGACGACGGGGGTCGAGCAGGTCTTTCCCAGCCAGGCGAATTTCATCCTGTTCCGGGTGCGCGCCGGGGCGGGGCATGCGACCTTCGCCGCCCTGCGCGACGCCGGGATCCTGATCAAGGACGTCGGCCGGGCGCATCCGCTTCTCGCGGACTGTCTGCGCGTGACCGTCGGTCGCCCCGACGAAAACGACGCCTTCCTCGCCGCGCTGGGGCAAGCCCTCGCCGCCTGACGCTTTTCTCCAGCGCCGCGTCTTTTGGTTGCACCACAGAGTGCACAGAGGACACGGAGAAATTCGTGAAGTGGTTTCCGGAACGGGCTAAGCGGATCGCAAAGGGGGTCTTGCCATCGCGGAAGACGCGGCGAGATCGGATGAAGGCGGGGCACCAGGCCCGGTTTTCGTTCGCCCTGTCCCGAACTCGGAAAACCGGAGGTCATCCCGGCCGCAGCGCAGGGCAGCGAAGAGCCGGGATTTCCGACGCAAGTCCTGCCCCCCACGTTCGGCCGGGTCACACCGCGGAGATCCCGGATAACCGCTGCGCGGTTTCCGGGATGACAAGGGGGCGCTGCCGGGCCGGTGCGCAAGAGCGGCGGTACCCCCTGACAGCCCTGCGCATCTTTCCGTGGCCTCCCGTGCCCTCTGTGGTGAAGGGCCTTTCCTGGCTCTTTCCCGGTGTGGGTCTCAGCGCCGGCCGGCGGGCGGTTCCAGGCGCAGGCCGCGGACCTCGCCCATGGCACCCCCGGTACGCAGCGCGGCGGCAAACGGGGACTGGCGGGCGGGTTCGCCGTTGATGGTCTCGATGGTGATGCCGCGGCGTTTGGGCAGCCAGCGGCTGCCGGCGAGCTGACGGGTAGCCTCGGTGACCAGCGCGGCGTGTTCCTCCGCGGTGTCGATGCCGGGGATCGCCTCCCAGATGAACAGCTGGCGGCCGGAGGCGGCGAGATACAGCAGCGGCTGGCCGCCAGCCAGCGCGACCAGGGCCCCGGCCACGCGGCGCAGGCGGCCCTCCGCGGACTCCGGCGGCTGTGGCCAGGGCAGGAGCTGGCCCCAGGGATTGGCCGGGTCGACGCTGGCCAGCCACTGCGGCTCGGGGGTGGCGTCGGTCGTGCGTTCCAGCGCGCGCAGGCGGTCCACCGCGCCGGCACGCGCGAACTGGGCGCCGGTCAGGCCCTCGACGAAGTGGCCGCGGCGCAGCTTGCCGGCATCCTCCATCGCACGGTAGACGGGATAGACGCGGCCGAAGCCGCCTGGCAGCCCCTCGGCGCGCGCCATCTCGCGGCTGACTACGCCGTAGCGCGCCAGCAGGTTCTCGGCCTGATCGCGGGCGCGTTCCGTCAGCGACACGCCGGGATCGATCAGGTCGGCCACCCGTGACCAGCGCCCGCCGGCCAGGCCCTGGCCCGGGCGCCGCCGGCCGCGCGAGCTGGGCTTACGCTGGCCGAGGCTGCGCAGCGGGGCAAAAGTGTCATTGGTGATCTGCCCGGCCCAGACCCGATCCCAGATCGCGGCCTCGATCATGTCCTGGCGGGCGTCCGGCTGCGCCTCGCGGGCCGCGCGTTCCAGCTCCATGTAGAAGCAGGCGCCGCGCCGGTCCAGGGTTTCCAGGATGGCTTCGGCCAGCGGGTCGTCGCGGGCCGGTGTCTCCGCCTCGGGCGTGTCGGGTTCCAGCAGCACCATCGCCTGTTCGCGGCGCAGGAAGCGGACACGCCCGTCGCGCGGGCCCAGCGCGCCGCTGCCGATCCAGACGAACTCGCCGGAGGCGGTGATGCGGTCCAGCGCGTCCAGCGAGAAGTCACGCACCCGCATCGGCAGCACATGGGCGGTCCAGGCCGACCAGGGCAGGGCGACGCCTTCGAGCTGCGTGAGCACCTCGCGCAGGGCGCCGATGCCCGACCCGGGCTCGTTCAGGCCCTGCCAGGCGGGCAGGAAGCGGCCCAGCGCGCGGGCGTCCGCCGCCGCCGCCTCGTCGCGCAGGCGGGCCAGGGTGCGGCGCTTCAGCCGGCGCAGGATGTCCAGCTCGCACCAGTCCTCGCCCTGGCCCTGCGGGCGGATCTCGCCGCGCAGCAGCACGCTGGCACTCTCCAGCGCCTCCAGCGCCGGAAGCAGCGCGCCGGGCGCGAGGCCGTAGCGAACGCCCAGGTCCTCGACGCGGAATGGCCCATGCGTGCGGGCGTAGCGGCGCAGCAGCTGTTCCAGCGGGCGTTGCGGCGGTTCGAGGAAACCGGCGGGCAGGCCGGGTGGTGGCACGACCCCGAGCGCGTCGCGAAAGAGGGCGGCGTCCTCGGCGGCGATCCAGCGCGGCTCGCCGGCGATCCGGACCTCGACCGCACGCAGCCCGTCGGCCAGGGCCTGTAGCCAGGGTGCGGGGTTTTCGGCCGCTGCGGCTTCGATCTCCTGCCGCGTCAGGTCGCCGCGCCGGCGCAGCAGGTCATGCAGCTCGTCGGCGTCGCGGACCTGTGTGGCCTTCGTGGTGTGCGCCAGTTCGGCCTCCAGCTCGGCCAGGGCATCGGGGTCAATCAGCTCGCGCAGCTCGGCCTGGCCCAGCAGCTCGGCCAGCATCCCGCGATCGAGCGTGAGCGCCTGCGCTTTGCGTTCGGCCATCGGCGCGTCCTGCTCGTAGATGTAGGCGGCGACGTAGGCGAATACCAGGCTGCGCGCGAACGGCGAGGCACGCGGCGTTTCCACCTCGTGCACGCGGATGTGGCGCTCCTGCACGCCGCGCAGGATCTCGCGCAGGGCGTCCAGATCGAACACGTCGGCCAGCACCTGGCGGTAGGTCTCCAGCACCACCGGGAAGTTCGCGTATTCGCGCACCGACGCGAGCAGCTGCTGCGACTTCAGGCGCTGGGCCCACAGCGGCGTGCGCTGGCCCGGGCGGTTGCGCACCAGCAAGAGCGCCCGCGCCGCGTTCTCGCGGAAGGCGCTGGCGAACAGCGTGGAGTGACCCAGCTCGCGGGTGACCGCCTCTTCCAGCTCCTCCGGGTCCGGAAACAGACTGTCCAGTTCGGGCAGGTCCTCGCTATCCGCCAGGCGCAGCACGATGCCGTCGTCGGTGTACATCACCTGCACCTCGAAGCCGGAGGTGCTGGTCAGCGCCCCCTGCAGGGCCAGCGCCCAAGGGGCGTGCACGCGGGCGCCGAACGGGGTCAGGATGCACACGCGCCAGTCGCCGACCTCGTCGCGGAAGCGCTCGACCACGATGCGCTTGTCCGACGGGAGCTGCCCGGTGGCCTCGCGCTGTTCGTCGATGTAGTCGCACAGCGTCTCGACGGCCGCCTCGGACAGCGGGGCGTGCGCCTTCAGCCAGGCGGCGCGCTCGGCGCGGTCCATGCGCGCCAGGCGTTCGGTGGCCGCACCGATCGCCTGGCCCAACTGGATCGGGCGGCCGGGGCCGTCGCCATGCCAGAACGGCAGCTTTCCGACCTCGCCGGGGGCGGGGGAGACCAGCACGCGGTCGCGGGTGATCGCCTCCACGTGCCAGGTGCTGGCGCCCAGGGTCACGTTCTCGCCGGTCTTCAGCTCGAACACCATCTCCTCGTCCAGCTCGCCGATGCGCGGGCCGCCCTCGCCGACATGCACGCCGTACAGGCCGCGGTCGGGGATGGTGCCGGCGTTCAGGCGCGCGGCCAGCGCCGCGCCCCGGCGCGGGGTCAGCTCGTCACGCGCGCGGTCCCAGGCGACCCACGGGCGCAGGTCGGCGAAGTCGGTGCTGGGATAGTGGCCGGAGAGCATGTCCAGGGTCGCCTCCAGCAGCGGGCGCGACAGTTCGCGCCAGGGTGCGGCGCGGCGTATCAGCGCATGCAACTCGTCCACCGCGCGCGGGCGTTCGCAGACCATCGCGACGAGCTGCTGGGCGAGCACGTCCAGCGGGTTGTGCGGGGCATGGATGGGTTCCAGCGCGCCGACCTGCATGCGCTCGCCAATCACCGCGCATTCCAGCAGGTCGCCGCGAAAGCGTGGCAGCAGCAGCGAGCGCGAGACCTGGCCGACCCCGTGCCCGGCGCGTCCGGCGCGTTGCAGGCCGCGGGCAACCGAGCCGGGGGATTCCACCATGATCACCAGGTCCACGGCACCCATATCGATGCCCAGTTCCAGCGAGCTGGTGGCGACAATGCCGCGCAGGCGCCCGGTCTTCAGGCGGCCCTCGATCTCCGCGCGGCGCTCGTGGGAGACGCTGCCGTGGTGAGCGGCGACCAGGTCCTCCCGTTTGTCGGCGGCTTCGGGCTGCTGTTCGCGCCAGGCGTCGTTGATGCGCTGGACCAGGCGCTCGCACAGCCCGCGACTGTTCACGAACACGATGGTCGAGCGGTGTTCCAGGATCGCGGCCAGCAGGCGCGGCTCCAGGCGCGCGGCGCGGTCGCCGCCCCCACTCGGGGGTGGTCCGGTGCCCTGGCCGTAGACCGCACCGAGGATGGAGCCGGACGGGATGGTGTTCGCGCCTTCGGAGGGTTCGATGGTGGGGGGTGCGTGTGCCGCTGGCGGCTCCTCCGGGGCGAGGATCTCGAGATCCAGGCGTGGGGCCTCGGCGGCGTCGATCACCTCCACCTCGCGGTCGCCGCCGAGGAAGCCGCGCGCGACCTCCACCGGGTGCACGGTTGCGGAAAGCCCGATGCGCTGCGGGTCCCGGCCGCAGCGCTCGGCCAGGCGTTCTAGCGACAGGGCCAGGTGCGCGCCGCGCTTGTTGCCGGCCAGGGCGTGCACCTCGTCGATGATCACCGTGTGGATGGATTCGAGGTTCTCCGCGGCCTTCGAGCCCAGCAGCAGGTAGAGCGACTCCGGCGTGGTCACCAGGATGTCGCCGGGTTCGCGCGCCTGGGCACGGCGCTCGGCCTGTGGGGTGTCGCCGGTGCGGATGTGCACCACGGGTTCGTGGGCCGACTCGTCGCCCAGGCGCGCGGCGGTCCGGGTGATGCCGGTCAGCGGCGCGCGCAGGTTGCGCTCGATGTCGGTGGCCAGTGCCTTCAGTGGCGAGATGTAGAGCACCGAGTAGCCGGTGCGGGGTTCCGGGGCCGGCTCGCCGGTCAGGCGGTCGATTGCACTCAGGAACGCGGCAAGGGTCTTGCCGCTACCGGTCGGGGCGATCAGCAGGCAGTGGTGGCTGGCGCGGATCGCGGGCCAGCCGCGGGACTGGATGGGAGTGGCCTGCTCGAAGGCCTCGCGAAACCAGGTGTCGGTCGCGGGGCGAAAGGGCGTGACCGACATCGGCTGGGGCCCCGAGCTGGCGGCTCAGGCGTGGCCGACGGTGCTGTCGGTGGTGGCGTGGAAGTAGTCGCTGTCGCGCGCCAGCTCGTCGATCAGCTCGTGCAGCATGGCCAGCCGGCTTTCGGCATCCGCGAACGGGGCGCAGTCCTCGCACAACGGGTCGCCGCAGGGCTGGCGGCTGTACAGCCAGAAGTGGATCGCACCGGCCAGCAGGCCGTCGGCAACGTCGCCGGTCTCGTCGGCCTGGCCGTCATCCGCCAGGCGGTTGGCCAGCTCGATCAGGTGCTGGGCGGCGTTGTTGTAGGTCTGGTCGGTGGTGTCGTTCATGGGGTCTCGGGCCAGTCTTGTTTAGCCAGCGCCAGTCAGTTTGACTGACACAGAACCCGGCAGTTTACCGCGACTGGCCGATATTCCGAAGAAACAGGGGAATATGCCGCTCCTCCGGGGACAGGCCGCCGTGTGCGCCAACGAAGAACGGCCCCTCGTCGTCGGCCGGCGGGTCCACCAGGTAGGCGTCCTCGACCGGCAGCAGCAGGTAGTCGCCGGCCCGCGCGCGCAGTTCCGGGTGTAGCGGCTCGGGGCCGAGGGTCCCGTGGCCCAGCCACTCGGCCTGCGGGATGGCCAGGACATCGTCACCGAACGCCCGCTCCAGTGCCTGCAGGAAGTTAGCGTGCTGTCCGGTTCGGATGTGGGCGAGGGCGGCGCGTGGCTCGCCGGTCAGGCGGTGGCGCAGGCAGGCCTGCACCGCCGGGTGCTCGCGCAGGTCCAGGCGGCGTTCCATCGTGCGCATGCCGTGGTCGGCGGTGGTCAGAAACACGCTCTCCGGGCGCTGGATCTGCGCGCAGGTGGCGGTGTAGGCCAGGTCCAGCTGTTTCAGGTGGCGCTCCACCTCCGGGCTGTCCGGGCCGTATTCGTGGCCCAGATGGTCCAGCTCCGACCAGTAGACGTAGGTGAAGTGGGGTCCCGGCGTCGCGTTCACATGCGCGGCCACCCGCGTCGGCAGCTCGGAGAGGTCCTCGAAGCCAATGAAGTCGGCTCCGCGGCTCATCATGCGGTTGTAGGGTGTGCCGCCGATCCATTCCGGGCCGATGAAGGTCATGCCGCAGTCAAGCCGGTCGCCCAGGCGGTCGGGCTGCACGCGGCCGGTCAGCTCGCGGTAGCCGAGCGTGGCCGGGTGGTCGTCGGCGCCGCGCTCCTGGCCCATCAGTACCGTAAGGGTGCGTTCGGCGGCCGCCAGGCGGGTATGCCAGCCGAGCAGGCCATGCCGTGCGGGGTGACGGCCGGTCAGGATGCTGGTGATCGCGGTGGCCGTAGTGCTGGGAAACACAGTCTCCAGGTCGGTCACGTGGTCCGCGCCCAACAACGGCGTGTGGCGGCGGTAACGGGCGGCAAAGCCGTCGATGAGCCAGAGTACGATATGGCGGTCCGGGCCCAGGTGCTCGGAGACACCCGCTAGCGGCGGGTGCGAGGCCGCCGGGTTCAGGCTCGCCTCGATTTGGCCGAGCAGGTCCATCAGCCCGGGCGATTCCAGCCGCGCGCGCAGGATGGTGTCCACGGCGGAGTGGGCGGTTGCCGACAAGACGTCAGGCCTTCGCGCCGCCGTCGCCACCCATGCAGGGCGGGGAATCGGCCACCTTGCCGGCGCGTTCGAACCACTGGTCCGGGTCCAGCGTATGCAGCGCCAGGGCGTGGATGCCCCCGGCCAGCTCGTCGGCCAGGGCCTGGTTCACCAGCCGGTGCCGCGCGATCAGCTTCTGGTCGCGAAAGGCCTCGGATACCACGGTTACCTTGAAGTGCGACTCCGAACCCGGCGGTACGTTGTGCATGTGGCTCTCGTTCACCACCTCCAGATGCTCGGGCGCAAAGCGTTCCTCCAGCTTGGCGGTGATCTGTTCCTGCATGCTCATGTCCCGGCTCCCGCGAATGATGGTGTGTTACGTACGAGCCACTAGTCTGCCTTGATGCGCCGCCATGTCCAGATCCGCCGTCCGCGCGACGGGCGTTGCCGGCCTTCGGACAAACACCCCTTTCGGGAGGGGTATACTCCCGCGCTCATTTTCGTGACAGGGAAGCATGATGACGTTTTCAGTGATGCGGATGGCCGGTACGAGCCTCCTGGGGATGCTGGTGATCACACTGGCTGGTTGTTCTTCGCCGCGGGCGGACTTTGAAACGGCCTGTATCGAGAACTCGGGAGATACGGAGGGCTGCACGTGTGCGGCCGAGCGTCTCGACAACAACCTCGACCGGAATCAATACGCCCAGTTGGTTGAGCTGATGCAGGATGGCGGTGCGACCATGAGGGAGGTCGAACAGGCGGTCGATGCCGAGGTCATGGAAGAGCTGATGATTGCCGGCAAGCAGTGCAACACCGGTATGTAATCCTGCAGTCCCTCCGGGCGGTCTTGCTGGGGTTATGGCTGGCGGTGCCGGTGGCTGTACAGGCGGAAGTCCGCCGCGGGGCGGACATGACGCCCGCTACGGGCGATATCGTCCTGCGCGCCGGCAATGGCGCCTGGGCCTTTCTGGCGCGGCGATTCTCGGAGTCGGATCCGCGCTGGAGCCATGCGGGGGTGATCCTCCTTGAAGGTGAAACTGTGAGGGTCGTTCACATGGACGGCTCGCCGGCCGGGGGCGAGATTCGTGCCGACTCGCTGGAGACCTTCAGCGCGGGCCCACAAGCCATGCAGCTGGTGCGCACGGGCCTGGACGCCGCACAACGCCGGCGCGTCGGAGACTGGCTGGCCGGGCAGCTGGCGCGTGGGACACCCTTTGACACCCAGTTCCGTCTGGAAGACGACTCTGCGCTCTATTGTTCGGAGCTCGTATGGCGAGCCCTTGAACACGTGGACACGGCCCTGGACCAGGCGGACCTGCCACGGATGGCCGGTCGTTCGTATATCCCGGTGGATCGGCTGCTGCAGTTGGGGGATGCTGGACCGGTGCCCGGCCGGGGTACTCCGGTCCCTGCAGTCCGGTGAAACGCGCGCAGTTTCTGGAAGAGTGAGTGACTTGTCGGAGGTTGTCCGGGCGGACTGCAGCGCCGCCGTGCACAGCCGATAGAGATTACGGAGGGCGTATGGGGCAGACGCTGGCGTTCGATATCTATGGGACGTTGATCGATCCCCAGGGCGTTGCTGCGACGCTGGAGGGCTGGTTTGGCGAACAGGCCCCTGTTTTAGCGCGTGCCTGGCGCGAGAAGCAGCTCGAATACACCTTCCGGCGTGGTCTGATGGGGGCGTATGCGGACTTCGATACCTGTACCGAGCAGGCGCTGCGCTATTGCTGTCAGGCGTTGGATATCGAGCTCGACCCTGAGCAGGAGGTGGAGTTGTTGCAGCGCTATCGCCAGCTCCCCGCCTTTACCGATGCGGCTCCGGCCCTGGATCGCCTGCGCGCGGACGGCCACCGCCTGTTCGCATTCAGCAACGGCAGGGCCGAGACGGTGGATGAGCTGCTGCGCCACGCCGGTCTGGACGATCGCTTCGAGGATGTCGTCAGCGTGGACGAGATCGGCTGTTTCAAGCCCGATCCACGGGTGTACCGGCATTTCCTCCAGCGGGCGAATGTATTGCCGATGGATGCCTGGCTGATCTCGGGCAACCCGTTTGACGTGATCGGCGCGCAGGCCGCGGGTATGCGCACGGCCTGGCTCGACCGGGCGGGGCAGGGGCTGTTCGATCCCTGGGGCGGGGAACCCACAGCTACCATCCGGGACCTGGACGAGCTGACCGGCGCGCTGGGTTTGTAGCGGCCGCGACCTCGGCAAGCATTCCCGTTGCAACGCGCTATTCGCACGCGGTGGTTGCGCTACGATGGAGATCGGGCAGCCGCCGGGAGAGGAGCGTGAGCCAGCAGGTCAAGCAACGGGTCGCGCCCGCAGTCGAATTGCCCCCGATCCGTCCCGCCACGCTCGAGGATCTGGAGGCGCTGGTGGCGCTGGAACAGGCGGCGTTCGAGGTCGATCGCATTTCGCGGCGGCAGTTTCGCTATCTCCTCACGCGCGGGCACGCGGCCACGCTGGTGGCAGAGGGGCCCGGCGGTGAGGGACCGCTCGGCTACGTGATGCTGCTGTTCAGCCGGGGTACGTCGCTGGCGCGGCTGTACTCGATCGCGGTCAGCGAGCGTGCGCGTGGCCGGGGCCTGGGGCGGCGCCTGGTGGAGGCGGCGGAGGATGTGGCGCGGGAGCACGGCCGGACCGATCTGCGTCTGGAGGTGCGCCGCGACAACGCGCCTAGTCAGGCGTTGTTCCGCGGGCTGGGTTACCGCGATTTCGGCACCATCGATGATTACTACGAGGACCACATGGATGCGCTGCGGCTGCAGAAGTCGCTGGCGCCCGGTCCCGATCCGGCGCTAGTGCGCGCACCGTACTACGCGCAGACGCTGGAGTTCACCTGCGGCCCGGCCGCGCTGATGATGGCGATGCGCGCCATCGACCCGGCGCTGAAGCTGGACCGGCGTCTGGAGCTGCGCCTGTGGCGTGACGCCACCACCATATTCATGACCTCCGGCCACGGCGGTTGCGGTCCCTATGGGCTGGCGCTTGCGGCCGCCCATCGCGGGTTCGAGGTGGAACTGCTGGTGCGCGATCGTGGCGTGGCGTTTGCCGATTCGGTGCGCAGCGTGGAGAAAAAGGAGGTCATGCAGCTGGTTCAGGAAGAGATGATCGAGGAGCTGGAGCAGCTCGGGGTCCCCGTGGTGCATGGTCCGGTGAACGTGGCCCAGCTGGCGGCACGCTCTGCCGAGGGCGGGGTGCCGGTGGTGTTGATCAGCAGCGTACGGCTGTACGCCGAGCGCTTCCCGCACTGGGTCACGGTCACCGGGTTCGACGAGCGTTTTGTCTACGCGCACGACCCGTTCGTGGACGCCGAGCAGGGCGAGCGCGCGCTGGATTCGGTAAACATGCCGATCGCGCGCGCGGACTTCGAGCGCATGGCGCGCTATGGGCGCGCGGGGTTGCAGGCGGCGGTGATCGTCGGCCCGCGCAAGACGCCAGGGGTGGCGCATGCCTGAGCACCGTATCCTGGTCGAGCGCCGCGCGGACTGGAAGCCGCACTTCCCCGACCTGCCGGTGATGACCATCGACGACTACCTGCGCGGCCCCGCCGTCGACGACCCCGCCAACCTGCGGGTGATCAACCTGTGCCGTAGCCAGCGCTACCTGTCGGCGGGCTACTACGGCTCGCTGCTGGCGGAGGCGCGTGGGCATCGGGTGATCCCCAGCGTGCGCACCCTGCAGGACCTGTCGCGCAAGTCGATCTACAGCCTGGATACCGAGGAGCTGGACGAGCGCGTCGCGCGCGTTCTCGGGCGCAGCCGCCAGGGCGTGCAACCGGAGCGCGTGGAACTGACCGTGCTGTTCGGCCAGTGTGCCGAGCCGGCACTGCAGGCGATCGCCGGGCAGCTGTTCGCCCTGTTCCCCGCGCCGATGTTCCGGGTGGAGTTCCGGCTGCAGGGCCAGTGGCAGATCCATGCCCTGCGCCCGTTCGCGCTCAACGCGCTCGAGCCCGAGCAGGAGCCGGCCTTCTTCGTCGCCCTGGAGCGCTACCTCTCGAAGCCCTGGCGTCGCCGGCGCGGGGCCCGCAGCGCGCGCTACGAGCTGGCCATTCTGTACAACCCGGACGAGGCCATGGCCCCGTCCACGCCGGCCACGCTCAAGCGCTTCGCCCGCGCCGGACAGGAGCAGGGGATGGATGTCGAGCTGATCCAGGCGCGCGACCTGCCGCGGCTGGCGGAGTTCGATGCCCTGTTCATCCGCGAGACCACCGCGATCGACCACTACACCTACCGCTTCGCGCGCAAGGCCGAGGCCGAGGGCATGGTGGTGATCGACGATGCCGACTCTATCCTGCGCTGTACCAACAAGGTCTACCTGGCCGAGCGCCTGGCCGCCCATCGCGTACCCACGCCGAAGACGGTGATTCTCAACCGCGAGACCATCCTGCGCGCGGAGGAATCGATCGGCTATCCCGTGGTGCTGAAGATCCCGGACGGCAGCTTCTCGCGCGGCGTATTCAAGGCGAACGACCGCGGCGAGCTGGAGTCCATCGCCCGGCGCCTACTCAAGGAGAGCGATCTGATCCTCGCCCAGGAGTTCGTCTATACCGAATTCGACTGGCGCATCGGCGTGCTCAACCGCCGGCCGCTGTACGCCTCGCAATACCTGATGTCGCGCAAGCACTGGCAGATCGTCAACCACGACGCCAAGGGTGGCCCGCGCGAAGGCGGCTTTCGCACCCAGGCCCTGGAGGATGTGCCCGCCGCGGTGGTCAAGACGGCCGTCAAGGCCGCTAACCTGATTGGCGATGGCCTTTACGGCGTCGACCTCAAACAGACCCCGCGTGGCGTGATGGTGATCGAGGTGAACGACAACCCCAACCTCGACGCCGGCATCGAGGACAAGGTCCTCGGCGAAGCCCTCTACGCCACCCTGATGCAGGATTTCGTCCGCCGCCTGGATGCCGCCCGCCGCCACCGCGCCGCACCCTGACGCCGCCTCTCGGCGCGCTTTTTACGGGCAAGGGGTATAGAGCTTGTTCGGGTCCACGTCAGGCGGCGGTTTCGGGTGTCTCGTGTTGCGGGTCGTGGAGTTCGAGATCGACCATCAGTTCGTTGGCCAGTGCCTCGAGGGCGTCCTGCAGGGTGTCCAGATCCAGGTCCTCGGGGACGCCGAGCTGCGCCTGCGCGTGGAACATCGGCTCGCCGGTCATTGAGCCCGGTTTGCAGGCCGTATCCAGGGTTTCCACGCTGACCCCGTGGCGCGAGAGGATGGCGGTGATGTCCTGCACGATCCCCGGTCGGTCGTGTCCGACCAGATCGAGCATCACGTAGTGCCAGGGCGGCGCCGGAAGCTCTCTCCCGCGCTGGATCTGGACCTGTAGACCGTCTCCCTCCAAATCGCGCAGAGCCGCCTCCAGCTGGTCCGCGGCATCCGCCTCGGCCTCCAGTAGCACGACCCCGGCGAACTGACCGGCCAGCTGCGCCATGCGGCTCTCCAGCCAGTTGCCGCCCGCCGCCCGCGCCCGGGCCGCCACCGCGCTGACCAGCCCCGGCCGGTCCGGCCCGATCACCGTCAGAATCACCGAAGTCTTCATGCTTTATCTCCCTGTTCCAGTTGCGATCAGACGGGCCATGCTACGGCATGGTTCCGGTTCGTAGGTACCGCGGCACTTTGGGACCCTTGCCGGCACTTGCGCAATTCGGAGCCACTTCAGCCAATAGCCGGGGAGGTGCGGTTCAATGTACGCCTTGGCGTAGGTCCGTGTGTGGGAGAGGTTTGATCTGCATCAAGAACCCGGTTGTCTCTAACCGCGGGACGTATCCTTTATGCTGAGTTGAGAATATTCTTAAGTTGTTATTCCTGGGTCCGCACGATGATTGGGGCGACCGTTCGGTGACTCCTCATTTCGGCGCGTAGCGGCTCATGACCAAGGACAGCACATATGAAAAAGAAACAGCTTGCCGGAGGGTTGGCCCTCCTCCTCGGCCTCGGCCTCGCGGGGACGCCGGCACTGGCCGTCGACGGCCTCGAAGGTGATCCGCAGCGCGGGGAGGGGCTGACGCAGACCTGCGTTTCCTGCCATCAGGCCGATGGCTCCGGGAAGAACGTTCCGGGAGGCGAATCCTGGCCGCGCCTGGCCGGTCTGTCCGCAGGCTATATCGCGCGGCAACTGAAGGATTACCAGGAAGGCCGCCGCCAGAACAGCACCATGGCCGCGTTCGCCAGTATGCTGGATGATCAGGCTGTAGCCGATGTCGCTGCGTACTATGCCCAGCTTCCGGTTACCCAGGCCGAGGGGGGCGACGACGTGGATGACGCCACCCTGGCGCGCGGCGAGGAGCTGGCGCGGCGTGGGGACTGGAACCAGTACATCGTCAGCTGCCAGACCTGCCACGGCCCGGGCAATGCCGGGGCTGGGGATGTGTTCCCGGGCATCGCGAGTCAGCATGCCGGCTATATCACCGGGCAACTGCGACAGTGGCAGGAGGGCGCGCGCGACAACGATCCGCAGGGCCTGATGGCGGCGATCGCCAAGCGCATGAGCGATGAGGACATCCGGGCAGTCTCGGCCTGGCTGGCCCGTCAACGTGTCACGTCGGCACAAGGGGATACGGAATGAAGATTCGCAAGCTCACGCTGACGACGGGCGCGGCCGTCTTGCTGGCCGGTGCAGCGAGCGCTGCCTGGGACGAATACAAGCCCCTGTTCGCCCTCGGTTATGCCGAGCCGGAGGAGGGCCAGCTCGTTCATATCCCGCCGACGCTTCAGGATCTCGAGGATGCCCCCATGAGTCCCGAACTCAAGGACGTGGTCCGACGCGGTCATGACCTGTTCGTCGATACCCAGCAACTGCGCGGCCAGCATGTGTTCAACGACATGAATTGTGCCAGCTGCCACATGGATGCCGGGCGCCAGCCGTTCAGTGCCGCTTTGTGGCCGGCCGCGATCACGCTGCCGGACTACCGCGGCAAGAACTGGCAGGTGAACAGCCTCGAGGAACGCGTGGTCGGCTGCTTCACCTACTCCATGAATGGCGACCCGCCGGAGTACGGCAGCGACACGATGCTGGCCATCACTACCTACATGCAGTGGCTGGCCAAGGGTGCGCCGGTTTACCCGGATCAGGAGATCTACGGACGTGGCTATGGATCGGTGCCCGAGCCGGAACAGGAGCCTAACTACGAGCGCGGCAAGGAGGTCTATGCACAGAGCTGTGCGATCTGCCACGCAGAGGCCGGTCAGGGGCTGAAGCAGGACGGCCAGGTGGTCTTCCCGCCGTTGTGGGGGGATGGTTCCTACAACTGGGGTGCCGGGATGTCGCGGATCAATACCTCGGCGGCCTTCATCAAGCACAACATGCCGCTGGGCCAGCCGAATTCGCTCAGCGACCAGGAGGCCTGGGATGTGGCGTTCTACATGAACAGTCACGAACGCCCGCAGGATCCGCGCTACACCGGTGATGTCCACGAGACCCGCGAAAAGCACGCCAATTTCCACGGGCGCACCCTCTACGGGACCGTGCGCGAGGTGGACGGGCACTTGCTGGGTGATCACGACAACACCGGCGAGAAGGACTTCCTGCGCCCGGAGATCCTCCGCTCGCGTACCTTCGACTGACGCGATCGCCTCCCGGCTGATTCACTGGGAGGCCGTCAACGCCCTGGAACGCGGGTCGTTCCGGGGCGTTTTCGTTTCCGCTTTTGGGCGGGGGTCAGTCGGTGTAGATCATGCGGCGGGTCATGCCGCCGTCGGCGGTCCAGATCTGGCCGGTGACGAAGCCGGCGTCCGGCCCGAGCAGGAAGGCGGTGAGGGCGGCGATGTCGGCGGGCTGGCCGACGCGCCCGGCCGGGTGCTGGGCGTGGTCCTGTGCGGACAAGGGTTCGGCCTGTTGCTGGTCGGGGCTGCGGGCTTCGATCCAGCCGGGGCGGATGGCGTTCACGCGGACGTCCGGACCGGCGCTGATGGCCAGGGCGTGGGTGAAGGCGTCGAGGCCGCCCTTGCTGGCGGCGTAGGCCTCGGTGTGCGGCTTCGACTCCAGGGCGCGAGTCGAGCTGATGTTCACGATGGCCCCATGGCGGCGGCGCAGCAGCGGCAGGGCATGCTTGCCAAGCAGGAAGGCACCGGTGAGGTTGGTGTCCAGCCAGCGCTGCCAGTCGGCCAGGTCCAGTTCTTCCAGTGGCCCGGAGTGCGGGTCGCTGATGCCGGCATTGTTGACCAGCGCATCGAGTCCGCCGTGCCATTCCTCCGTGCGCCGAATGGCTTCGCGGACCTGTTGCTCGTCGCGGACATCCAGCGTCATGGCTCGGGCCGCCGGCCCGAGGCGTGCGGCGGCCTGTTCGCATTCGGCGCCGTCGAGGTCGGTCAGTACCACCTGCCAGCCATCCTGCACCAGGCGCCCGGCGATGCCGAGGCCGATCCCGCGCGCGGCGCCGGTGACCAGCGCCACCCTTGGCGTCGGGTCGTTGTCCGGTGTTTCAGACACCGGCGGTTTCGGGGAGGTTATAGAAGGCGCGGGCGGTGGCGGTGGTGTGGGCGGCGAGGTCTTCCGGGGTCTCGTCGCGCAGTTGGGCCACGTATTCGCCGATGTGGGGGAGGAAGGCGGGTTCGTTGCGCCGGCCGTTGCCGATCTTCTTGCCGGTGCCCTTGGGCAGGCTGCGCGGCAGGAGGTAGGGGGCGTCGGTCTCGATCATCAGGCGGCCGCGCGGGATGCGCGGAACCAGCGGGTGCAGGTGGTGGCCGCGGCGTTCGTCGCAGACCCAGCCGGTGATGCCGATGTGGCAGTCGAGGTCGAGGTATTCGGCCAGGGCGTCGGCCTCGCCGGTGAAGCAGTGCACCACGGCCGCCGGAACCTTGTCGCGCCAGCGGCGCAGGATCTGGGCGAAGTCGTGGTGGGCGTCGCGTTCGTGCAGGAACACCGGCAGGCCGAGGTCGGCGGCCAGCTCCAGCTGGGCCTCGAAGGCGATGCGCTGCTGCGGGCGCGGCGAGTGGTCGCGGTTGTAGTCCAGACCCATCTCGCCCATGGCGACCACGTTGGCGTCCGCGCGGGCGAGGTCACTGAACCGGGCGGCGATCGCGTCGGTCCACTGTTTGGATAGATGTGGATGCACGCCCAGGGTGGCGCGGCAGCAGTCCGGGTAGCGGTCGGCGATCTCCAGGCACTTTTCACTCTGGTGGGCGTCGGCACCGGTGATCAGCATCCAGGACACGCCGGCCTCGCGGGCGCGCTCGAGGACCTCGTCGCGTTCCTTGTTGAAGGATTCGTGGGTGAGGTTGAAGCAGATATCGATCCATTCCATGCGCGGTATGCTAACGGATTGGACGCGTGGTGCCAGATCCCGGGCCTGTCATTGCGAGATGCCGTCGGTGCCGTGGCACAAAAGCTCGAAGCGCGTTGAACGGCCGCGGGCCGGCCCGAAGGGCGGGCCGATCGGTCTGCCAGCTTGGGGAGATTGCCGCGGCGCCTTCGGCGCCTCGCAATGACGGGGGGCCAAGCAGCGTCATCGCGAGGAGCGTAGCGACGTGGCGATCTGTGGGGGTGGCCCCGGCCGGGACGGAGAAACGTGGGGGTTGCGGATGGAGGTTGCCGCGGCCCCTGCGGGGCCTCGCAATGACGGGGTCCTTGTCCGGGTTTGGGGTATGGACCGCGTGGGCGTGATACGTGTTGAACGGTTATTGATGATTTGGAGTTTGGAATGCGTGATGCGAGCCCCCTGGCGGTTTATCTGAACGACTATCAGCCGCCGGCGTTTGTGGTGGAGAGCCTGGAGCTGGACTTTGATCTGGCGGCGGCAGCCACCGAGGTGACGACGCGCATGGCGGTGCGGCGCAACCCGGAGGCGGTGGAGCCGGATGCGCCGCTGCGCCTGTATGGCGATGGCGTGGAGCTGGTCTCGTTCACGGTGGACGGCGCCAAGCCGGCCGAGGGTTTGCTGGAACAGGATGCCGAGGGGCTGCTGCTCCACGGCCTGCCGGAGGCCGCGCGGCTGGAGATCGTCAGCCGTTGCCACCCGGAGCAGAACACCGCGCTGGAGGGCTTGTACGCCTCCAGCGGCAACCTCTGCACCCAGTGCGAGCCGGAGGGCTTTCGCCGCATCACGTTCTTTCCCGATCGCCCGGATGTGCTGACCACCTACCGCGTGCGCCTGGAGGCGGATCGGGCGCAGTACCCGGTGCTGCTGGCCAACGGCAACCGCGTCGAGGCCGGCGAACTGGACGGTGGCCGGCATTACGCCGTTTGGGAGGATCCGTTCCTGAAGCCGTCGTACCTGTTCGCGCTGGTCGCGGGGGATCTGGCCTGCCAGCGCGACACCTTCACCACGATGTCCGGGCGCGAGGTTCAGCTTGAACTGTACGTGGAGGCGCACAACGCCGATCGCTGCGATCACGCGCTGGCCTCGTTGCAGCGCGCGATGCGCTATGACGAAGAGGCCTTCGGCCGCGAATACGATCTGGATGTGTACATGATCGTCGCGGTGGACGACTTCAACATGGGGGCGATGGAGAACAAGGGGTTGAACCTGTTCAACGCCAAGTACGTGCTGGCCAGCCCCGACACCGCCACCGACGACGACTTCGTCGCCATCGAGTCGGTGATCGCCCACGAGTACTTCCACAACTGGTCGGGCAACCGCGTCACTTGCCGCGACTGGTTCCAGCTGTCGCTGAAGGAGGGGCTCACGGTCTTCCGTGACCAGGAGTTCACCACCGACTGCACCCTGTTCGGCGTGAAGCGCATCGACGACGTGGCCATGCTGCGCGCCTTCCAGTTCCCCGAGGACGCCGGCCCGCTGGCGCACCCGGTGCGTCCGGACCACTACGCCGAGATCAACAATTTCTACACCCTGACCGTGTACGAAAAGGGCGCGGAGCTGATCCGCATGCTGCGCACCCTGATCGGGCGCGAGACCTTCCGCCGCGGACTGGATGTCTACTTCGAGCGCTTCGACGGTCAGGCGGTGACCACCGACGACTTCGTGGCGGTGATGGCCGAGGTCAGTGGTCGCAACCTGACCCCATTCAAGCGCTGGTATACCCAGGCCGGCACCCCGCGGGTAACGGCCGCGACGTCGATTGACGGCCCCGGTGGCCAGGCGCGCATCACGCTCACGCAGGAGACGCCGCCAACTCCAGGGCAGGAGCACAAGGAGCCTGTGGTGATCCCGATGCGGGTGGCCTTTCTGGATGCCGAAGGACGGCGCATCACGGCCCACCAAAAGGGCGGTGAGGTGCAGGACGAGTGGGTGCTGGAGCTCAGCGAGGGCGAGCAGACCTTCCGTTTCGAAGCGCTGTCCGACTCGCCAGCCGCGATCTCCTGGCTGCGCGGCTTCTCCGCCCCGGTGATCCTGAACGCCAACCAGGGCGTGGACGAGTTGGCCCATCTGCTGGCCTATGACGACGACGCCTTCGCCCGCTGGGAGGCGGCGCAGACGCTGTTCCGCCGTGCGATCCGGTCACGCATCGAGCACGATGCTGCCGACACCGCGCTGGAGGCGGCGATCGAGCATGCCCTGGCGGCGCTGTTGCGCGACGAGGCGATCGAGCCGGTGCTGCTGGCGACCATCCTGCAGCTGCCGCCGACCCGCGAGCTGGCCGAGCTGTTCGAGCGCGTGGATCCGGTGCGCCTGCGCAACGAGCGCGATGACCTGGAGAAGCGCCTGTACATGCCGCTGACCGAGGCGATGCAGCAGATCCAGCCGAAGCTGGATGACGTCGACAACGGTGCATTCACCGCCGCGGCCATGGGCCGGCGCCAGCTGCGCAACCGCCTGCTGGCGCTGCGCGTCGCCGCGCGCGACCAGGCCGCGGTGCCGGAGGCCCTGGCGCAGTATCAGAAGGCGCGCAGCCAGACCATGCGCATGGGTGCGTTGAATGCGGTCAACGAGCTGGACCACGAGGCGCGCCAGGTGCTGCTGGCGGACTTCGAACAGCGCTACCGCGACGACCCGCTGGTGCTGGACAAGTACTTCGGGCTGCAGGCGGGCAGCCAGGTCGCCGGCGGTTTCGCGCGCCTCGACGCCCTGCTGGAGCATCCCGGTTTTCGCTGGACGAATCCGAATCGCGTGCGCGCGGTGCTCGGACCGTTCATGGCGCGCAACGAACGCCACTTCCACCAGGACGATGGCGAGGGCTACCGCCGCATGGGCGCCTTCGTCGAGAAGCTGGATGCGATGAACCCGCAGACCGCCGCGCGCCTGGCTCAGCCGCTGACGCGCTGGCGCAAGGTCGACACCGCCCGTGGCGAGCAGATGCGCGCGGAACTCGAGCGCCTCGCCGGGCTCGAAGTCTCGCGCGACCTGCGCGACGTAATCGAACGCGCGCTGGCGTAGGAGGCCAGCCCTCTCGCCGATCCGGCGCCGGGGCTTGGTCCGGGGGTTGCCGCGTCGCCTTCGGCTCCTCGCAACGACGGGGCTGGAAGCTCGTCATCGCGAGGAGCGAAGCGACGTGGCGATCTCCGTGTGCGGTCCCGGTGCGGGTCCGTTCGAACGTCGGGGTTGCGTCCGCAGGTGGCTGTGGGTTGTGGTAGGTTGATGTCAGGTTATAGGGGGCGCGACGCCCCTCGAGACGAGGTTCGGACCGACGTGAAGCGAGTCTTCTACCGACTGCTGTGCTGGATGCTGGTGCTGGCGATTGCCGGCCTGCCGGCGCTGGCCGCGGCCGTGGGTATGGAAGACGGTCACGCCGGGCACGCGATGCATGGTGCCCAGTCCAAGGGCGACGCCGAGCACGGGGCCCACGATCACGGGCACGACGCTGCCCATGATCACCATGCGCATGGCGACCGGGCGGGCCACGCCGCGTCGCCGCATCATGGTTCGGACCATGCGCCTTCGTCGGGACATTCCCAGGCCAGCGAGCTACTTGCACATGCCGATTGCGTGGATGCGGCTTGTCTGGCTGCCTGCGCCGCCTGTAGCCACTGTCAGGGCATGCCGTCCATCACCGGCATGAGTGTCGTGGCGACTGAAGTGCCGGGCGCAAGCCTGCATTCCTTCCAGAGCGGTCCTTCCACGGCCGCGTTGCACCGCCCTCCAATCCTCTCCTGATCCCGTAATGCCGGCCGTTTGGCCGGTTCCTGCCCGAGTGCTGCCTGGGTGCCCCCGGCAGCGGGTAGAAAGGCCGTGTCGTGCGCTTGCGCGCGGTTCGGAATCGAATACGGAATCAAGGAGATTTTCACGATGCGAGCAACCCGATTGCTGCTCCCCGTGGTGTCGGTACTGTTTCTCGCCGGGTGTGCGGTTACCGCGCCCGAGCTGGACCGGTCCGATCTGATGGAGGACCTCTCGGTGCAGGGGATCGACCTGCCCGAGTCGGAGATGCCCCGACCCTCCGGCGAGCTGACGCTTGACGAGGCCATTCACCAGGCCATCTGGCGCAACCCGCGCATGCAGCAGGCTTATGCCAAGCTGGATCTGACTGCGGCCGACGTGGTCGAGGCCTCCCAGTTTTCCAATCCATCGCTGTCGCTGTCGGTCATGCGCCCCGAGGGTGGCGGTGGCAACGAGTACGGCGTTGGCCTGGCCTGGGGGGTCTCCGGGCTGCTGATGCGCGGCGCGCGCCAGGAGATGGCGCGGTCTCACTGGGAATCCACCCGTCTGCAACTGGCCGAGGGGATGGTCGCGTTGGCCAGTGACACCGAACGCGCCTGGTATGACGCGGTGGCCGCGCGCCAGCGTGCCGAGGTGCAACGCCTGGAGAGCCGGGCCGCGGACCTGGGCGCACGTTTGGGCGAGCGCTTCTATGACGCCGGCAATATCTCGGACCTGCAGCGCGCCCACCTGCGCATCCGGGCGGCCGAGTCACGGCTTAAGCTCGAGGATGCCCGCCAGCGCGAGCGCGAGGCGCGGCTGCGTCTGGCGCATTTGATGGGGCTGCCTGGCGAGGTCGATGACTGGGAGCTTCCGAAAGAGCTGCCGCTGCCGCTGGCAGAGCTCGAGGAGCGTCAGGCCCTTGTGGACCAGGCGCTGGAACAGCGCCTGGATCTGCGCGCCCTGGATCATGCCCTGGATGGGCTGACCGAGGGCGTGGCCCTAGTGCGGCGTTACCGCTGGATGGGGGATATCGAACCGGGGCTGGAGTTCGAGCGTGAGGGTGACGGGACCCGCCTGTGGGGTGGGGGTATCTCGTTCACGCTGCCCATCTTCAACCAGAACCAGGCCGGTATTGGCCGCGCCGAAGCACGGCTGGCGGACGGCGAGGCGCGGCGCGAGTCGCTCGTGCAGGCGGTTACCAATGATGTGCACCAGCACTTCGAGCGTCTGGCCCACCACCGCAACCGTTTCGGTGTGCTGCAGGACGACCTGCTGCCGGCTCGCGAGCTGGCGACCGAGCGGCTCCAGGAACGCGTGAACTTCATGTTCGACGACGTGTTCGACCTGCTCGCGATCAAGCAGGAGGAGCTGGCCGACTGGCAGAAGACGGTCGCGGCCCTGGGTGACTACTGGCAGGCCCGCGCCGCGCTGGCGCATGCGGTGGCCGGCGAGTTGCCGGGCGGCGAGCCGGGCAGCGCCGGAACTTTCGGGACTGCCCAGCTGGAGCACGAGCCGACGGCCATGGACCACGGGTCCATGGGGCATGGCGATCACGGTGCCATGGATCACGGAGGCCATGGAGGCATGGATCATGGCGACGGCGATGAAGGGCATTCCGGTATGGACCACGGGGATCACGGGGCCCATGACGATATGGATCATGGCCAAGGCCACGAAGGCCACGAAGGCCACGAAGGCCATGAAGGCCACGAAGGCCATGAAGGCCACGAAGGCCACGAAGGCCACGAAGGCCATGAAGGCCACGAAGGCCACGAAGGCCATGAAGGCCACGAAGGCCATGAAGGCATGGATCACGATGACCACGGTCAGCAGGACCAGGACCACCGCGATCATTCCAACCACGGGCATGGAGGGCATCACTGATGAAGCGCCGTAACTTTCTGATTGCCGCCAGCGCCCTGCTGCCGGCGACCACCCTGACACGGGTGATGGCCGAAACCGGCCACGAGCACCACAACCAGGGCGATCACACGCCGGGCGAACGCACCGAGCAGGGATACATGCCGGTGCACACGCCCAATGGCTGGACCCTGCCCTACACGATGAACGACGGGGTGAAGGAGTTTCACCTGGTGGCCGAGGAGATCGAGCACGAGTTCGCGCCCGGTTCGGTGGCGAAGTGCTGGGGCTACAACGGCACCACGCCGGGGCCAACGATCGAGGCGGTGGAGGGCGATCGTGTCCGCATCTACGTGACCAACCGGCTGCCCGAGTACACCTCGGTGCACTGGCACGGCATCCACCTGCCCTCGGGAATGGACGGGGTGAAGGGGGTGACCCAGCCGCCGATCCATCCGGGCGAGACCTTCGTCTACGAGTTCGAGCTGAACCAGCACGGCACGCATATGTATCACCCGCATGCCGACGAGATGGTGCAGATGGCGATGGGGATGATGGGCATGTTCATCATCCACCCGAAGGACGGCGAGATCGAGCCGGTGGATCGCGACTACGCGATCCTGTTGCACAACTGGGGCCTGCATCCCGGTACTCGCACCCCGGATCCGTCGATCATGGTGGACTTCGACCTGTGGTCGATGAACTCCAAGGTGTTCCCGGCCATCGACTCGCTGGTGGCGAAGACCGGCGAGCGGGTGCGTATCCGCATGGGCAACCTGTCGATGTGGAACCACCCGATGCATGTGCACGGGGTGTCATTCGAGGTGACCGGCTCCGATGGCGGTCGCTGGCCACGCAACCAGTGGCGCAAGGAGACCACCGAGATCGTGGCGGTCGGGCAGACGCGCGATGTCGAGTTCGTTGCGCCACCGGGCGACTGGGCGTTCCACTGCCACATGT
Organism: Thioalkalivibrio sp. ALM2T; assembly: GCF_000381505.1. Lineage (NCBI taxonomy): Bacteria > Pseudomonadati > Pseudomonadota > Gammaproteobacteria > Chromatiales > Ectothiorhodospiraceae > Thioalkalivibrio > Thioalkalivibrio sp. ALM2T. The sequence goes on along the minus strand of NZ_KB906562.1, from coordinate 8,665 downwards.
CGCACCACACGATGAACCCGATGGGCCACGGCATTGCCAATCCGCTAGGCGTGGATCAGTCCGGTATCGAGGAAGAGATCCGCTCGATCCTCCCCGGCTATATGGCGATGGGCGAGCACGGCATGGCCGACCACCAGGAGCATACCGACAGCGGTCACATGACCGGCCCGGAGAACACCCTGGCGATGGCCATGGGGCAGGGCCCGTTCGGCAGCATCGGCATGGGCGGGATGTTCACCCTGATCAAGGTCCGCGATGACCTGGAGCCGGGCGATTTCCGCGACCCCGGCTGGTATTGGCACCCGGAGGGCGAGGTCGCCTGGATGGTCAGCGATGACCCCGACTTCGGCAACCCGGTGCGCCGCGGCAAGCTCGCCGGCGAGGGCTCGGATGCGCTGCCGACCCCCAGCCGTGAAACGAACGGCCATGGTGGTCATGGCGGTCACGGGGGGCATGGAGGCCACGACCACTAGTCGCCGATATGGAACCGGCCGGAGGGCCCAGTTGGGCCCTCCGTTTTTCCAACCCATGTTTCAACGCAACAAACATTTGCAACACAGAAAAATGACAAGAGGACACGACATGCAGACCAAGAACACGATTCACAACACGACCCGAGCCGCCCTGGCGGCCCTGCTGCTGGCCCTGGCCATGCCGCTGCTGGCCCATGAGGGCGATTTGGGCAGCACGCCGGAGGATGGCGCCACCGTGCAGGGCTCGCCGGAGGCGATCGGCATCGAGTTCGATGGCGCGATGCGCATTACCCAGTTCGACGTGACCGGCCCCAACGGCCGTGTGAGGATGGCGAATCGGCCGGGCAACGAGCCGACCGAGCGCTACTTCGTGGAACCTGCGGAGCCGCTTCCGGCCGGTAGCTATCAGGTGCGCTGGCGTGGTCTGGCGCGCGACGGGCACATGATGTCCGATGGCTTCCGCTTCACGGTGGAGGACTGATCCATGGCCTGGATGTCGGCACTCGCCGGGGTGGAGGCCTGGACCGTTGCGATGATTCTCGCCACGGCCGGGTTCTACCTCGGGGCCCTGCTGGCGACCGGGGCGGTGCTGTTTCGCCTGGTGTTTCCGGATCTGCCCGATCCGGATCGCCGGGTGCTCGCCCGCACGGGGGCGGTCGCGGCCTGGGTGGCGATCGCCCTGGCCATGCTGCAGTGGCTGTTGCAGGCCGGGTATCTCGGGGGCGGCACTATCGCCTCCGCGATGGACCCCATGCTGCTGGGGATCGTGTTCGAGGGCGCGCAGGGCACCCGCTTGATCCTCGCGGTGACTGGCCTGCTACTGGTCCAGGCGATCCTGCTGGATGCCCGGCGTCTGCCAGGGGTGGGCTATGGCCTGAGCCTGGCCGGGGTGCTGTTGGTGATGTTCGCCTTCGTGCAGGTGGGCCATACCGTGGACGAGCCTCGTGTTCTGCTGGCCGGCTTGCTGATCGTGCATCTGCTGGCAGCCGCCTTCTGGGTTGCGTCGCTGGCGCCGCTGTACCGGTTGGCCGGGCACCCACCCGCGGCTGCCGACGCCGCGCGTATCCTCGCTCGTTTCGGGCAGGTCGCGATGATCGGGGTTGGGCTCCTGGTGCTGGCGGGACTGGTTCTCGCCTGGTGGTTGCTGGGTGGCATCACGCCGTTACTGACCACTGGCTATGGCCAGTTCCTGATCGGCAAGGTGCTGATCGTCGCACTGCTCCTGCTGCTGGCGGCCGCGAACAAGTGGCGTCTGGTGCCCGCCTTCGAGCGCGGCGAAGCGGGAGCACCGCGGCGTCTGCGGCGCAGCATTGCGCTGGAGGGTGCCCTGGTGGCGTTGATCCTGCTGCTGACCGCGGTACTGACCACGGTCAGCTCGCCGGCCAACGGCTGAGAAAGGCCCCGGGTGGGTGTTGCCTAGGGAAACACTGATCAATGTACACACTCGCGTTGGTACCCCAGGTTTTCCGAGACAAGGCGCGTCGTGCAGCGGGTGGTGGTTCTACCCGTAAGCGGCGCAACGCAGGATCGGGGAACCTGGGGTGCCAACCCCACAACCTATTGAAAGACGGGGCTCGGTCGCCCGTTGTTGTCGAAAACGGGCGCGCGCACGGCGTTGCGGCTCCCTTGTGCAGAGTGACTGCACGGCAGTCGCCGCGCCTTGTTCGCACGCAAAAGCGACTCGAGCGCGAGCGTGTACATTGATCAGTGTTTCCCTAGATCGGGCGCTGGACGACAGTCGCCGAGAGTTCGATGTCCTCGCCCTCACGCTGGATGCGGATGTCCAGGGTTGCGCCCGGCGCGGTGCGGGCGATCGCGTTGAGGGCCTCGCGCGGGGTGTTCACGCTGCTGTCGTCGAGGTGGGTGATGACGTCCCCCGGGCGGATGCCGGCGTCTTCGGCAGGGCCTTCGCGCAGGATGCCCGCCACCAGTACGCCGCGCGGGGCATCCAGGCCGAAGGATTCGGCCAGTTCGCGGTTCATCGCCTGGACCTCGATCCCCAGCCAGCCGCGGGCGACAAAGCCCTGTTCGATGATGTCGGTCATCACGCTGCGCGCCAGGTCCACAGGGATTGCGAAGCCGATGCCGTGGGAGCCGCCGGAGCGCGAGAAGATCGCCGTGTTGATGCCGATGACCTCGCCGCGGGCATTGATCAGCGCGCCGCCGGAATTGCCCGGGTTGATGGCCGCGTCGGTCTGAATGAAATCCTCGAAGGTGTTGATGCCGAGCTGGTTGCGTCCGGTGGCGGAGACAATGCCCTGGGTCACGGTCTGGCCGACCCCGAACGGATTGCCAATGGCCAGGACCACGTCGCCCACCTGCAGGTCGCTGGAGTGACCCACCGTGGCCACGGCCAGATTCGGCACCCGCACGCGCAGCACGGCGAGGTCGGTGTCCACGTCGATGCCGATGATCTCGGCGGGATGGGCCTCGCCGCCGGGCAGCACGATGGCGATGGCATCGGCCTCCTCGATCACGTGGTGATTGGTCAGCACGTGCCCCTGATCGGTCATGATGACCCCGGAGCCGAGGCTGGACTGTTCCTGCTCGCCCGGTGGCAGTTGCTGGCCAAAGAACTCGTGCAGGCCGAAGCCGGACGGGCGGTCGATGGTGCGCGAGGTCATGATGTTGACGACCGCGGGTGCGGCGCGGCGTACGCCGTCGGCATAGCTGGCCGGCGCCCCGGTTGCGGCAGGCGCAGCCACCGGCTCGGCGACCCGCAATTCCGCACCTGGGTCGCCGCGGCCGAGGATCTCGGGGAAGAACACTGCGATCACCACCGCTAGGGCGATACCGGTCAGCGCAGCTTGCAGCAGGAAGCGGGAGAAATTCACCATATGCCGAATATACCGAATCATCGCTCAACAGGGGATCCCGCCGTGGTCGATCGTGACGAACTGATGCAGGCACTCAATGCGGAACTCGAACCGGAGCGCTTCCGCGACTACTGTCCAAACGGGCTGCAGGTCGAGGGACGGCGCGAGATCCGCCGGATCGTCAGCGGGGTGACCGCCTCGCTGGCGCTGGTGGAGGCGGCCGTGGCGACCGGGGCCGACCTGATCCTGGTGCATCATGGCTACTTCTGGAAGGGCGAGCCGCAGGAGGTGACCGGCATGAAGCGGGAGCGCTTGCGGCAGTTGCTCGCGCACGACATCAATCTGGTGGCCTACCATCTGCCGCTGGATGCCCATCCGGCACTCGGCAACAATACCCAGCTGGCGGGACGCTTGGGGTTCGCGATCGACGGCGTACTGCGCGAGGACGGTGTCGGCCAGATCGGAACCCCTGCCCGACCGCTGTCGGCGCCGGACATGCAGGCGCACATCAGCAACGTGCTGGGACGCGAGGCCCTTTGCGTGGAGGCCGGCGATCACCCGATCCGGCGCATCGCCTGGTGTACCGGCGGGGCGCAGTCGCTACTGACCGAGGCGGCGGCCCTGGGGGTGGATGCCTATGTCAGTGGCGAGATCTCCGAACAGACAACCCACGAGGCGCGCGAGCTTGGGGTGCATTACTTCGCCGCCGGGCACCATGCGACCGAACGTTACGGGGCCCTGGCCTTGGGGCAGTGGTGCGGGGAGCGTTTCGGCCTCGAACACGAGTTCATCGAGATCGACAATCCCGCCTGAGCGATGGCGCCCTCACGGGCCGCGCGCTGCGAGATTGTGGTGCAGAATGTGCGGTTTCGGGGCGTTGGCAGCGCCCGGAACAAGCAAATTTATAATCAACTGCTTATAAGGTTTTCGGGGGCGTGAGACCGAGTGCAATGCTCGGTCTTAAGGCGGCAATCTACTTGACCTTATTAGCGTGTTCGGGAATTCTATCGCATTTTACAGCCCGCCCAGATGGGTATTCGCGCGTGCGGCAAGCCCCTTCGCGTATCAGCCGCGCCTTCCTTTGCGGCCGCGGGAACACGATTTCAACACGTTGTTTGGAGAGACAAACATGGCAAACCAAGGCGTAAACCGAGGCCGTCGCCGGTTCCTCGTCGCCGCGACATCCGTCGTAGGCGGAGCCGGGGTCGCCGCAGTCGCGGCCCCGTTCCTGGCGTCCTTGCAGCCCAGCGCGCGCGCTCAGGCAGCCGGGGCCCCTGTCGAGTTCGACGTGGCCGCTGTCGAGCCGGGTCAGCGTGTCAGCGTCGAGTGGCGCGGCCAGCCGATCTGGGTGGTGCGGCGCACCGACGAGATGGTTGCCGGTTTGGCCGAGGTGGCCGATCGCCTGCGCGATCCCGACTCCGAAGTGGAAAGCCAGCAGCCGGAATATGCGCAGAACGAGTACCGCTCGCGCAAGCCGGAGATCCTGGTCGTCATCGGTATCTGCACCCATCTGGGCTGCTCGCCGAGCTACCGCCCGGAGATCGGCGATCCCGAGATGGGTTCCGACTGGCAGGGCGGCTGGCTGTGCGGCTGCCACGGTTCGCGCTTCGACCTGGCCGGTCGCGTGTACCGCAACATGCCCGCGGCGACCAACCTGGTGATCCCGCGGCACATGTATCGGAACGATACCTTGCTAGTCATTGGTGAAGATGAAGACGGGGAGGCGATCTGATGGCCAGCAATCCTGATACCAAGATCCAGGGCGGTGTGCTGGGCTGGGTGGACGCCCGCTTCCCGCTCTCCCAGATGTGGAACGAGCATCTGGCGCAGTACTACGCACCAAAGAACTTCAACTTCTGGTACTTCTTTGGATCCCTGGCCCTTCTGGTGCTGGTCATCCAGGTGGTCACCGGCATCTTCCTGACCATGTTCTACAAGCCCGACGCCGAACTCGCGTTTGCGTCGGTCGAGTACATCATGCGTGATGTGGAGTGGGGCTGGTTGATCCGCTATATGCACTCCACTGGCGCCTCGATGTTCTTCGTGGTCGTCTATCTGCACATGTTCCGGGCATTGCTCTACGGCTCCTACAAGAAGCCGCGCGAGCTGATCTGGATCTTCGGTGTGCTGATCTACCTGGTACTGATGGCCGAGGCCTTCGCCGGCTACCTGCTGCCGTGGGGTCAGATGTCCTACTGGGGTGCGCAGGTCATCGTGAACCTGTTCCAGACCATCCCGTACATCGGGCCGGACCTGGTGACCTGGATTCGCGGTGACTTCCTGCTGTCCGACGCCACGCTGAACCGCTTTTTTGCACTGCACGTGATTGCCCTGCCGCTGGTGCTGATCATGCTGGTGGCCGCGCACATCATCGCGCTGCACGAAGTGGGTTCCAACAACCCGGACGGCATCAACATCAAGGACCACAAGGACGAGAATGGCATCCCGAAGGATGGCATCCCGTTCCACCCCTACTACTCCGTGAAGGATCTGGTGGGCGTCGGCGTGTTCCTGATGGTCTTCGCCGTGATCATGTTCTTCTTCCCGACCGGTGGTGGCCTGTTCCTGAAGGCCGACAACATGATCCCGGCCGATCCGCTGGTGACCCCGGACCTGATTCCGCCGGTCTGGTACTTCACCTCGATGTACTCGGTCCTGCGTTCGGTGCCGGATCCGTTCCTGGGCGTGATGGCGATGGGCGCCGCGGTGGTGATGCTGTTCTTCATCCCCTGGCTGGATCGCAACCCGGTCCTGTCGATGCGCTATCGCTCGTTCGCGGCCAAGTTCAACCTGGCGGTGTTCGTGGTGGCCTTCGTGATCCTCGGATGGCTGGGCCTGCAGCAGGCCACCAGCGAGGTCAGCGAGATGAGCCTGCGTTTCTCGACGGTCTACTTCGCGTTCTTTTTCGTGCTGTGGTTCCTCAGCAAGGAACGGTCCATGTTCTTCAGCCTGATCGCGTTTGCCGTGGTGGTGGGTATCTACTCCTTCTACGACATCCTGCGCTTCGACCCCGATAGCGCGGGCCTGCTGATGTGGTCCTGGCTGATTCCGACCGTGTATCTGTTCGTGACCATGGTGGTCCCTGCCTTCGCACGTGGCCTGGGCCGTGACCGTGCCGTTCCGGAAAGGGTGACTTCGTAATGAAAACGCTGATTGCAACTACAGTTCTGGCCGCTGCGGCTCTGTTCACCGTCCCGGCCGCCTCGGCGGCCGGGTACGACGGTGACCTGGAGAAGGCCAACATCGACGTGAGCAACGAGGCCTCGTTGCAGCGCGGTGCCAACCTGTTCATGAACTATTGCATGGGTTGTCACGCAACCGAGTACATGCGCTACAACCGCGTGGGTCGCGATATCGGCCTGACCGAGCAGCAGGTGGAGGAGAACTTCATCTTCATCACCGACGAGGCCGGTGATCCCGTTGGTGTCGGTTCGCTGATGACCAACGCCATGGGCGAAGACTATGGCGAAGAGGCCTTTGGGGTCGTCCCGCCGGACCTGACCATGACCACGCGTATCAATGGCGAGGACTGGGTTTATACCTTCCTGAAGAGCTTCTACATCGACGAATCGCGCCCGCTGGGTGCGAACAACGAGGTGTTCGACAATGTCGGCATGCCCCACGTCCTGTGGGAACTGCAAGGCTGGCAGGAAAAGGTTGTCGACGAGGATGGTAACGAGCGTCTCGAACTGGTGCGCTCCGGCCAGATGACGCCCAGCGAGTACGACCGGGCCGTGCGCGACATCGTGACCTATCTCTCGTACATGGGTGAGCCGATGCAGCTGGACCGTCAGCGAATTGGCCTTTATGTACTGATTTTCCTCGGGATCTTCACGATTCTCGCCTACTTCTTGAAAAAGGAGTACTGGAAAGACGTACACTAGGCGGCATGAACCGTAACCGGCGCGCCGATCAGGGATGATCGCGCGCCGGTGTTATTGACCGTCTGCCCGGCACCGGAAACCATTCGGCCGGGCTAGGGAGAAAGCCATGGCGCTGGTCGCCAACCGTCGTTCCGTTATGACCCTGTTTTCTGCTCACGACTGCGTGCGTTGCCACCGGGTGCGCATCATCCTTGCGGAGAAGGACATCGCCGTGGATGTCGTCAATCTCGGGCCCGATGAGCTGCCCGAGGATCTCTCCGACCTGAACCCGTACAACGAGGTTCCGACCCTGGTGGATCGCGACCTGGCCCTGTACGGCACGCACGTCATCACCGAGTATCTGGATGAACGCTTTCCGCATCCGCCGCTGATGCCGGTGGATCCGGTCTCGCGGGCGGCCGCGCGGCTGGCGCTTTATCGCGTGGAGCGTGACTGGTACGAGGGTCTCGATGCCGTCAACCAGGCCTCCGGCTCCGCTTTGACCAAGGCGCGCAAGATCCTGCGCGAGAGCCTGGTCAGCTCGGCCGAGATCTTCGAACTCAAGCCGTATTTCCTGAGTGACGAGTTCTCGATTGTGGACTGCGCCATCGCCCCGGTGATGTGGCGGCTTCCCGCCGTGGGCATCGATCTGACGGCGTTGCCGCAGGCGATTCAGGAATATGCCGATCGCGTCTGCAAGCGTGAATCGTTCCAGGTGAGTCTGACCGAGGCTGAGCGCGAGCTGCGCCTGTGACTTCGTCGCGCCCCTATCTGCTCCGGGCTCTGTGGGAGTGGGTTACGGATAACGGCTTCACGCCGCATCTCCTGGTCGACGCCACAGTCGAAGGGGTGATCGTTCCGGAGGCGTTCGTCGACCAGGGCAAGATCACGCTCAACGTCGGTCCGACCGCAGTGCAGGCCCTGAACATCGGTGACGAGGCGGTGGCCTTTTCGGCCCGGTTCGCGGGCAGCCCGATGGATGTCTTTGTGCCGATGCAAGCAGTGCTCGCGGTCTACGCGCGCGAGAACGGTCAGGGGATGATGTTCGGCAGCGAACCGGGTCCGGGTCCCGAGGACGACGGTCCGGGCACGCCTCCGGACGGCTCTGGTGATGACGGGGGCGGGGAGGATTCGCCGGCCCCGAAGCGCAAGGGTCCGGCACTGAAGGTCGTGAAGTAGGGCCCCTTCCGGGGCCCTTTTCTTTGGTTCATCGAAGGATACCGGGGAGGTGTTCGACCGCTGAAGGGCATCGTAGTCTCACGTGGAGCCAGGAAGGACACGGGAGAGAGCGATGCTGGACAAGAAGACGTTGCAGAAGCTGGGCGGCTGGGAAGGCTATCGGCTGGAGCGTGCAGTTTGGCCGGAGGAGGCCGGCGGCACGCTGGAGCTGCACCTGAAGCCGACGCGGCAGTGGATGCACTGCGAACGCTGCGGTCATCGGACCCGGCAGGTGCACGAGACGACGCTGCGGCGGGTGCGGGATCTTCCTCTGTTTGAGTACCGGGTGGTACTG